>JAPLGY010000154.1 GCA_026389955.1 Caldilinea sp.
GGGGGTGCCCCACATCTACGCCACCACCGACCACGATGCTTTTTACGGTCTTGGGTACGTTCATGCCCAGGATCGTCTGTGGCAGATGGAGATGCAACGCCGCATCGGGGCAGGTCGCCTCAGCGAGATCCTGGGCGAAGCAACGCTCTCGATCGACAAGTTCCAACGAACCTTGGGCTACTACCGGGCAGCCCAGGCTGACCTGAACATCATCGAGGCTCGCAGCCGACAGGCGCTGGAAGCCTACGCAGCCGGCATCAACCAGTGGCTGAGCGAGGGACACACCCTGCCCCCCGAGTTCGTTTTGCTGGGGGTCAAACCGACTCCCTGGCAGCCTGTAGACTCGCTGGTCTGGCAGAAGATGATGTCGTGGGACTTGGGAGGCAACTACGATGTGGAATTGCTCTATCAACAGCTGGCCCAGGCCGTGGGACCCGAAAGAACTGCCCAGCTGTTGCCCGACTATCCCGCCGAAGGGGTCAGCGTGCTGGCAGGGCTGGATTTCGACAGCCAGGCAGCTGCATCGCTCCTCTCGATCGACCGTCTGCTAGAAACTGGCTTTGGCCACGGGGGGCGGGAAGCGGGCAGCAACAACTGGGTGGTTGCGGGCAGCCGGACGGCAACAGGGCTGCCGCTGCTGGCCGACGACCCCCATCTGGGTACCTCGATCCCGTCGATCTGGTACCTGGCTGAGCTGCAGGGAGAGACGCTGCACGTGGTCGGCGCAACCTTCCCAGGGCTGCCCGCAGTGGTCATCGGACACAACGAACGGGTGGCCTGGGGAGTCACCAACATGGGGCCTGATGTCCAGGATCTCTACGTCGAACGGCTCAACCCTGCCAACCCCAATCAGTACGCAGTCGACGGCAGCTGGCAGACTATCCAGGTCGTCGAAGAGGTGATTGAGGTCGACGGCGAGGAACAGCCGCTGCGCTGGGCGGCTCGCTCGACCCGCCATGGCCCGCTGATCTCAGATGTGAGCGATACAGGGGTGCCGCTGGCCCTGCAGTGGACTGCGCTGCAGCCCGGTGACACAACGATCGATGCGTTCATCTCGGGCAACTATGCGAACAACTGGACGGAGTTCGTCGCAGCTCTGGAAAAATTTGTGACGCCGAGCCAAAATTTTGTCTACGCCGACGTCGACGGCAACATCGGCTACTACGCGCCAGGCCGCATCCCGATCCGGGCGGAAGGCCACGACGGGCGGGCTCCCGTCCCCGGTTGGAGCAGCGCATACGAATGGCAGGGCTTTATTCCCTTTGCAGATCTGCCCCAGCTCTACAACCCGCCGGAAGGCTACATTGCCACTGCCAACAACCGTGTTGTCGACGACAGCTATCCTTATTTGCTGGGAACCGACTGGGCCCCCCCCTATCGGGCAGAACGGATCGTGGAGCTGCTCGAGCAGCCTGCCCGCAAGGGAGACAAACTGACCCTCGCCGATATGCTGGCGATGCAGGCAGACCAGACCAGCACGCAGGTGCGGATGCTGCTGCCCTTTTTGTTGGAGACGCCTCCCCAGAACAAACGGCAGGCAGCGGCGATCGAGCTGCTGCACACCTTTGACGGCGAGATGCGCCGAGACAGTGCAGCCGCAGCCCTCTACCAGGCCTGGATGGTCCACCTGGAGCGAGCCCTGTTCGAAGACGACCTGCGGACCAGCCTGTTCGAGGAGATGTCGACGCGCGCCAATCCAATTTTTTTGACCAATATCCTCAACGACCCGGCACTGGGGGCAGTCTGGTGCGACCAGGTGCTGACCGCACCCGTAGAGAGCTGCACTGACACTGCGCAGCACGCGCTGGACGCAGCGCTGGACGATCTGAGCGCACGAATGGGAGAAACCATGTCCGATTGGCGTTGGGATCGGATTCACCTGACCCAGTACCCACACAACCCTTTCAGCGAGGTTGACCTGCTCAAGGGAATTTTCCACCGCAGCATCGCCAACGGCGGCGACCGCTATACCGTCAACGTGGCGCCGGTACAGCTGGCCGAACCCTACCTGCAAAACAACTCGCCAGGGTACCGGCAGGTCGTCGACCTGGCTGACTTCAACAACAGCCGTTTCATGATCACGACCGGACAGTCTGGCAATGTGCTCAGCGAACATTACGACAACCTGATCCGCCGCCATCGCGATGTCGAGTACCTGCCGATGAGCTTTGGCCGCGCCCAGGTGAGCGGAACGCGGCTGCTGCTCCAACCCGCCCCCTAGCCAGACAGCCCATGCAGTTCAGGGTGCTGGCTCTGCCAGGATAGGATTAACAATGCAACGTTGACCCTTGCATACCAGTGTTACTCTGGTCAAGTGCGGCAACCATCCCCCAAAACCAGATTAGCCAGACTGCAACTCAGAGATGAGACTCTTTTGTGGCAAAATAACCCATGTGAAGATGCTCCTGCAAAGCGTGAATTCGATACTCTGACTTTGCCACAGATGGGACATCTTCACGTAGCGTACAACTGGCGGTGCATCGATATCAAGTAGAGGAAATCTCGCTGGCAAAGGCTGCCAGCCTGGCTGGCGTCAGTTGGGCGCAGATGCGCGATATCTTGATCGAACAGGGCGTCGAACCGCGCCTGGGGCCAGAATCGGTCGAGGATGCGCTAGCCGAAGTGGAAAGCCTGCGTAGCTACTTCAAGTCCAACCCGTGAGTGTCATTGCCAACACGACGGTGATCTCCAATTTCGCCAGCATTGACCGGCTAGAATTGTTGCACCACCTGTATACAACACTCTACATCTCGACGGAAGTCTATGCTGAGATTCAGCAAGGAGCCTTCGAGGGGTATGGCTTTAATACGCCCTGGCCCCCTTTTTTACTTTGATCCGCTGGCGGCTGGGCGAAGCTGCTGAAACTCACCTGCAAAGCATTCATTTTCAAGGGTAAGCACCAGCTTGAACGCTCTGCCAACCAGGAGCGATTCCTCAAAAAACGCGCGGGCTCTCGAAGCAACGATGCCCAGACTCCCTTCGGAGTGCTGCCGCTTGGCAGGTCACTGGTAGGTGCTGCGCCCGCTCAGGGTTCTGGCCAGCTGCTCTTCGTCGAGCACGATCCCCAGCCCGGGGGCATGGCTGCAGGTCAGCCAGCCAGCCCGATCGACTTCGACCGGTTCCACCAACATGAAGTCGCGCCGGGCCACTGTCCAAAAAGGCGGATCCCACGGGAATTCCAAAAAAGGCGCCCCGACCGTCCCGGCCGTCAGGTGCAGGTTGGCCAGCAACCCGATCCCGTTGCCCCAGGTATGTGGCGTGAAGAGTGAGCCCGCCTCAGCCACCGCAAAAGCCAGCTGACGCAGCTGCACCATGCCGCCGGTCCAGACCACATCGGGCTGGTAGACATCCAGACAGCCCCGCTCCAACAAGGTATAAAATTCGTAGATCTCTCGCGTGCCTTCCCCACCCGCAATCTTCACCGCCGTTGCCCCACGCAGCTTCGCCATCCCCGCATAATCGGCCCGATGCAGCGGCTCTTCCATCCAATAGACCCCATGCCGTGCCAGTTCCTGCGCGACTTCCAACGCCTGCGCATAGCTCCAGGGCTTCTGCGTGTCCCAAGGCATCCGCCACCCCTGGTTGCAGTCCACCAGCAACCTGGCCCGGCCAGCCAGGGCACTGCTGACCGCAGCGACTACGGCCAGGTCGTCTTCCAACAGAGGGCGTCCAAACCGGATCTTGACCGCCGGAAAACCCGCTTCGACAGCCTGCAAGGCCAGCGCTACAGTCTCGGCCGGCGTACGGTGGGTCCCCAAAGAAGCATAGGCTTGCAGCCGGTCTGCCCGCCCGCCAACTTTCTGCCAGACCGGCCGCCCCTCGATCTGGCCCACCAGGTCCCACAGCGCGATCTCCAACGGCCAGCAGCGGCCCGCATGAAAGCTGATGTTGTCCAGCACAGCTGCATGGCGTTCGAGCAGACGAGGGTCCTGCCCGATGAACAAAGAGGCGTAGTCGGCAAAACCGACCATCGCATCCCCCGAACCGACCCCTGTCCGCCCTTCGTTGTCGCGCACACGCACGATCGTCGCCGGAAACCGCCGCCTTGGCTGCGTATCCCAGGAAGCGGGAAAAGGCGGATCCAGCGGCAGCTGATGGTGTGTAATCTGGATATCCACTATCTGCATACAATTTTTCCTCCTGTCACCGTTCCCCCCATTCACGCCACCAACAGCCGAATTCCCGCGATCAGGGTCATGCCAAGGGCCAACAGCTCGAAAAGCTGCTGGTCAATCCACCGAATCAAAACCCGCCCGGTCAACGCACCCGCCACCGCCGCCGGGATCAACAACAAGCTGATCGGCGCCGAATCTGCGTTGATCAGCCCCAGCCCGTACGAGAAGGGCACTTTGAACAGGTTGATCACAAAAAAATACCACGCAGTCGTTCCCATGAAGACATATTTGGGCAGCCGCATGGAGAGCAGATAGATGACCATGATCGGGCCGGCAGCGTTGGCCACCATCGTCGTAAAGCCGGCGCTGACCCCCGTCACCGCTGCCAACAGCGGATGGGGCCTCTCCCCGGCCTCCAACGACAACAACACCTGGCCACGCGCCCGGCGCCAGAGCTGGATCGCCACGATCGTCACCAGAACCGCGCCGATCAGCCGCTGTGTGGTCAGAGCGTCGATCCGCCCCATCACCAGAAAGCCAGCCACAATCCCCGCTGCCGCCCAAGGAAACAGACGCACCAGCTGTGGCCAGTTGGCCTGCCGGCGATAGCTGATCACCGCCACAATGTCTGCGGCAATCAAGATCAACAGCGCAATCCCGGTCGATTCCCGGGCCGGCAACGCGCTGGCAAAGAGCGCCACCGAAAAAATCCCCAGCCCGGCGATCCCTGTCTTGGAGATCCCCACCAGATAGGCGCCCAGCGCTGCCAAAGCCCACTGCCACGGCGTCAGTGCAGAAAAAATATCCCCCAAAGCTGACTCGTTTCCCAGATCGTCTGAATCTTGTTTGAAGTGTTGTTTGAAGTGAGCTGGCTGTCCCGCAAATTCAGCGCTGTCTGGCGCCCCGCCATGCCGCCAGCCGTGCATAGACCGGTCTCAGTGCCAGGTAGCTCTCGGTAAAAATTTCCAACAGCTCGGCGTACTGCTGCTGCACGGCAGGGTTGGGGTCCATCGTGCGCACGACCTGGCTGCGCTCAGCTGCGATCGACCAGCTGTACAGGCCGACCCCCACCCCGGCGGCGACGGCTGCCCCCCAGCTGGTCGCTTCCCCTGGCAGCGCCAGCAGATGGATTGGCAAGCCCAAAACGTCTGCCAGAATCTGGGGCCAGAGCTGGCTGCGCCCGCCGCCGCCGATCAGACGCAGCGTCTCAATGCCAGGGGTCTGCTCGCGCAGGCTGTCGAGAATCTGGCGCAGCCCCAGCGCCACGCCTTCCAACACCGCCCGGGCCAGCTGCGGGCTGCCGTGGGGCATCGCCAGCCCGACAAAAGCGCCGCGCGCCTGTGGGTTCCACCACGGGCTGCGCTCGCCCATCAGATAGGGCAGAAAAATCAAGCCGTCCGCTCCTGGTTCAACCGTACCGCTCAGGATGCACATGGTGAAAGGTCATCGTGCGCTGCTGCGGGTCTGGCGCCGGTGCCAGCGAGCTCACGCTGATCCAGGCCGAAGTCCCGATCACACAGTAGGCAGAGCCCGGTTCGACCACCCCAGCCCCTATCCCGGCACACGAGCCATCCCCACCGCCGGCCACCACCGGCGTGCCTGCTACCAGCCCGAGCGCCGGTGCCACCGCTGCTGTGACCTGGCCAACCACGCTGGACGAGGGATAGACCCTCGGCAGCTGATCGACAGCGATCCCCAGCGCTTCCAGAAACGGCGGATGCCAGCGGCGCGCCACCAGGTCAAACAACAACGTCCCCGACGCGTCGGAATAATCTGTGGCAAAGACGCCGGTCAGCCGGTGCACCAGATAATCTTTGGGCACCAGAAATTTTGCGGCGCGGGCATAGATCTCCGACTGATGGTTGCGTACCCATAAAATTTTGGGAGCACAGTAGGCTGGGCTGGTGCGGTGCCCGCAGCGCCGATAGACCTCTTCTGCGCCGCAGCGCTCAGCGACGAACGCAGCCTCCATTTCGGCACGCTGGTCAGCCCAGATGATGCAAGAGCGCAGCGGTACCCCCGCTGCATCCACCGGCACAGATGCCCTTGCTCGTCGAACAAGGTGGCCTTGTTCCCCGATGTCCCCAGATCGTGGGCCAGAATGTATCGCCCGGTCATGTGGATCTCTTTCATGTTTGCGCTGCAGCGCTCGATTGTACCTGTACCCAACAAAAGGAGTTTACCCTGGATGGTACCACAGGTGGTCATCCGATCGTGATTCCCACAGCAGCAATTCTCAACCTAACAAACATTTCCAACAAAATCCGCCAGTCTGCAACATTGGGGGTGTACCGCGCCAGAGAGCACGTTGCCAACCGGACAATCATCGACCGGGGTCTGATCCACTTTTTAGATTCTGCCATTTGACAACGAGAAGATGCATCGTAGAATATGCTCTGATCAATGCTCCACAACTCCTTCGTTTCCGACCAATAAAGTCAGAGAACCCATGCCCATCTATCATCGCCCGCAGACTGGCAAGAACAAAGCTCGACGCTCCTCCATTCCGTTCACCCACATTCTTCTTGCCGCGCATCCCACAGTCGGGCACACCAGTGCGCTCCGGGCAATCGGCGCGGAGTTGCGCGCACGCGGGCATGCCACAAGCTTCGCCATCATGCATGTGAGCGTCCCCTTTGCATCGGCCTGGCCCGCGCCGGTGCGTGCGGCGGTGAGTCTGCCGAAACTTATTGCCGCCGAGGGCGCAAAGGTGCTGAAGCTGAACCCATCGCCAAAGGCGCTCTGGTATGCAGTCCAATTGCCGCATGCAGTTGGACAAAAAGAGCTGGAGATGGCCCTTGCCCTCTTCACCTCTGGGCTGGTATCACAGGCCCGGAGGATCGCCGCGCATGCGCTGCGCATCGATGCATCAGTGGTCGTGGGAGACTACCTGATGCCGGCAG
>JAPLGY010000338.1 GCA_026389955.1 Caldilinea sp.
TGGTCGAGCTCGACGGCGAGACTGTTGTCAACATCGACCCCGACCTTGGCTATTTGCACAGCGGCTTTGAGAAGACCGGTGAAAACAAGCGCTACAAGGATTTTGTCTACTACACCGACCGGATGGACTATCTGTCGGCGATGAGCAACAACATGGGCTACTGCCTGACCGTAGAGAAGCTGCTTGGCATCGCTGTCCCTGCGCGCGGCCAGGTGCTGCGTGTGCTCATGGCCGAGCTGCAGCGGCTCGCCTCGCATCTGTTCTGGCTTTCGACCCACGTGCTCGACGTCTCGGGTACGGGCATGGCGGTGCTCATGTACGCTACCCGCGAGCGGGAGCGCATCCTCGATCTCTTTGAGATGGCCTGCGGTGCCCGCCTGACCGTCGGCTACATGCGCGTCGGCGGGGTCTCGCGCGACCTGCCCCCCGCCTTCCTCGGCCACCTGGAAACGTTTCTCCGTGCGATGGCGGAGCGGATCGACGACTACGAGCGGATGTTGACCCATGGACCGCTCTGGGAAGAACGGCTGCGTGGGGTCGGCCACGTCTCGCGCGAGCAGGCGATCAATCTGGGGCTGACAGGACCCATGCTGCGCGGCAGCGGCGTCGACTGGGATCTGCGCCGGGACGCCCCGTACGGCGGCTACGAGCAGTACGATTTCAAGGTGCCCGTCTTCAACGAAGGCGACTGTTATGTCCGCTATCTGCTGCGGATGGAAGAGATGCGCCAGAGTCTGCGCATTCTCCGCCAGGCGATCGACCGTCTGCCCGACGGCCCCTTCCGGGTTGAGGACCGCAAGATTACGCCTCCCCCGCGCGCCGAACTGGACATCAGCATGGAGGCGCTCATCCACCATTTCAAACTGATGACGGAAGGATTTCAGGCCCCCCCCGGCATGGTCTACCACGGCATTGAATCGAGCAAAGGGGAGCTGGGCTTTTTTGTTTACAGCGACGGCTCCGCCAAGCCTTATCGGTTGCATGTGCGCGGGCCCAGCTTCAACAATCTTTTTGCGATAAGCGACATGAGCAAGGGTGCCATGCTCTCGGACATCGTCACCAACATCGGCTCGATCGATATCGTTTTGGGTGAAGTCGATCGCTAGTGGCGATCTTTTTTGGATCAGGGCAAACACTATGATGCTATCTGAAGCGCTGCAAACTGAAATCAAGAAGTGGATCGATCTCTATCCTACCGGCCGCCAACGCTCGGCGATTCTGCCGGCCCTCTATGCGATCCAACGTACGTTCGGCTATTGCCCGGTGGATGCGCAGAACGAGCTGGCGGCCATGCTGGACCTCGAACCGGCTGAAGTTGGGGCTGTGGTGGATTTCTACCACATGCTCCATACCGAGCCCAAGGGCGAATACCATGTCGAAGTCTGCACCAATGTGCCTTGTATGCTGCGGGGTGCCGGCCAGTGCATGCACCATTTCGAGGAAAAGCTTGGCATCCACCACGGCGAGACGACTGCCGACGACCGCTACAGCCTCGACCATATGGAATGTCTGGGCTCTTGTGGCACAGCGCCGATGGTCTCCGTCACCGACCGCAAGAGCGGCCAGATCCGCTATTTTGAGCAGCTTGAGTCGGCGGGGGATGTGCAGAAGGTGCTCGACCTGGTGGCCCAGGGCAAGGCGTTCTCGACCCTCGAACGTTGGACCCCGCAGGGGGACCCCGAGCTGACCGGACGGGCGGCGGGCCCCTACCGGATTGGGGGCATGGATCAGCGGTTTCTCACCGCCCGGGTTGGCAAACCGGACAGCCATACGCTGAAGACCTACATGGCTGACGGCGGCTACGAGACCGCCCGTCGGGTGCTGGTCGGCAGCAAGCCGGAAGAGGTGGTCGAACAGGTCAAAGCCAGCGGGTTGCGCGGCCGTGGGGGAGCCGGTTTTCCTACGGGGATGAAATGGGGCTTTCTGGCTCCAGCCATGCCTCACTACCTCGTCGTCAACGCTGACGAGTCCGAGCCGGGCACCTTCAAAGACCGCATCATCATGGAGTACGACCCGCACCAGCTGATCGAAGGGATCCTCCTGAGCGCCTTCGCCATCAAATCGGACCTTGCGTTTATCTATATCCGGGGCGAGTATTATTTTGGCTACACGCGGCTGGTGCAGGCGATCCAGGAAGCGACCGCCCAAGGATTTCTTGGTGAGAAGATTTTTGGCACCGACTTCAACCTGCGCGTTGTGGTCCATCGGGGTGCTGGCGCCTACGAATGTGGCGAGGAGACGGCTCTGCTCACCAGCCTGGAAGGGTACCGCGGCCACCCGCGCATGAAGCCCCCTTTCCCAGCGGTCGAGGGGCTTTACGCCAAGCCCACCATCGTCAACAACGTCGAGTCGATCTGCAACGTCACCCATATTCTGCGCAACGGCGTCGACTGGTATCGCACCTTCGGCACGGAAAAGTCTTCGGGCATGCGCATTTTCTGTCTGAGCGGCAACGTCAAATACCCGGGGCTCTACGAGCTGCCCCATGCCACCCCGCTGAGCGAACTGCTGGTCCGCTACGGGGGAGGGCCCCAGTTCGACGAGCACCCCTTCAAAGCAGTGGTGCCGGGGGGGCTTTCGATGAAGCTGCTGACCGCCAGCCAGCTCGACACCCCGCTCGACTACGAGGCTGTCCAGGCGGCTGGCTCTCTGCTGGGATCGGCGGGTGTGATCGCCATCGACAGCAGCCAGTCGATGGTCAAGGTGGCGCGGCGCACCCTCAGCTTCTACCGAGAGGAGAGCTGCGGCAAATGTACCCCCTGTCGCGAGGGGACCGGCTGGCTGGAGGACATCCTGCTGCGCATCGAAGAGGGGGGCGGCCGGGTCAAAGACCTCGATCTGATGGCGCGCATCACCACCTTTATTGCCGGAAAGAGCTTCTGTCCGTTTGGGGAAGCTTCGGTCTGGGCGTTGCAGAGCAATCTGGCCAAATACCGCGCCGAGTTCGAGCAGTACATCGCCCATACCAACCCAGAGAACGACCTGCCCGTCATTCCGATCCGACCCATCTACCGCCCTGATACGGGGAGCCCCAGTGTGGCGACCGACAGCGCCTTCAGTCTGGTCGGCGAGTCGCCGCTCCATCGCGACACACCGGTGCGCGTCAGCGGCGACTGAACCCGCCAGGTCTCTCAGTTTGTTGCGTTGCGTGAACTTTTTCTGAATGAGAAGCGGATGAAGCTATGACCGATCTTGTAACGCTGACTATCGACGATCGCCAGGTGTCTGTTCCCAAGGGGACGCTGGTTTTGGATGCGGCCGCCAGGCTGGGGATCGAAATTCCTGTCTTTTGCAGCCATCCCAAGCTGGACCCGGTGGCCTGTTGCCGGATGTGTCTGGTTGAGATTTCGGGTCCGCGTGGCATGCTGCTGCAGACCGCCTGCTCGGTGCCCGTGGCTCAGGACATGGTGGTCAAGACCGCCACCCAGCAGGTGCGTGAGGTGCAGGAAGCCAACCTGGCGTTTATCCTGCTCAACCACCCGCTGGACTGCCCGATCTGCGACAAAGGGGGGGAATGTCCGCTGCAGGACCAGACCTTGCAGTTTGGCCCTGGCCTCAGCCAGCTGGTCGAGCCCAAACGGCTCAAGCACAAAAACCACCTGATCTCCGAGACGATCGTGCTGGACCAGGAGCGCTGTGTCGTCTGTTGGCGCTGCATCCGCTATCTCGAGGAGTGGGAGGACAAGCCCCAGCTGGCGCTCTTCGAGCGGGGGGGCAAGACGCTGATCGACATCCAGGACGGCCAGCCGGTCGACGCCAAGACCAGCGGCAACATCATCGACCTCTGCCCGGTCGGCGCCCTGACCAATCGGGTGGCTCGTTTTTCTTACCGTCCCTGGGAGATCGAGCGCACCCCCAGCCTCTGCACGCAGTGTTCGTTGGGCTGCAACTTGCGCCTGGACACGCGCACCCACAAGCTGCGTCGTGTGGTCGGCCGCGAGAATATGCAAGTCAACGACCAGTGGCTCTGCGACAAGGGGCGCTTCGCCCACGGCTGGGTCAACGACGAAGGGCGGCTGACGATGCCGCTGGTGCGCAAAAACGGCACGCTCACCCCTGCCTCTTGGGGCGAGGCGCTCGGGCTGGTGGCTGAAAAGCTGCAGGCGATCAAGCGCCAGCACGGCGCGTCTGCTGTCGGCGCCATCGGCAGCGCCAAACTTTCCAATGAAAGCAACTACTTGCTCCAGCGTTGGATGCGCCAGTCGATCGGGTCCAACAACATCGACCACCGCGACGGCGCCGACGTGGCCGCGTTGCCCACCGGGCTGCCTGCCCTGGCGGGCCTGATGAAGCCACAGTACGGGCCTGCCCCTCGGTACGATGTGGTGCTGCTGGTCGGGGTAGACCCGAGCGAAGAGCTGCCGGTGTTGGATGTGCACCTCAAGCGGGCAGTGCGCCGTGGCAAGACCCAGCTGGTCGTCGTCCACCCACGCCAGATCGAGCTGACGCGCTACCCGGGCGTCTTTTTGCAGGCCAATCCTGGCAGCGAAGTCACACTGCTCAACGGCCTGCTGCGGGCTGTGGCAGAGCCTGGCTCTGCCGCCTCGGCGCTGGTCGCCGAGGCCAGCGACCAGAAGGTCGAAGCGCTGTGCGGCGTCGCAGCTGCTGCGCTGCAAAAGGCTGCGGCTTTGTTGGCGGGCGCCCAGAACCCGCTGCTTGTCTATGGGCCGATGGCGGCACGCGGCGAGTCTGGCCCCCCTCTTCGCCAGGCCCTGACCAACCTGGCGCTCTCTTTGGGGAAACCAGCCAATCTGGCCTATGTCGGGCTGGAGGCCAACAGCCAGGGCTGTCGGGACCTGGGCATCCTGCCCGATCGCCTGCCCGGCCACGCTGCCCTCGACGACTCGGCGGCAGCCAAGGCGCTGGGCAAGCTGTGGGGCTGCAAGCTGCCTGTTGCGCCCGGCAAAAGCTACAAACAGATGCTCGACAGCGCCGGCGGCGACATCAAGGCGCTCTACATCCTGGGGGCCAACCCAGCCAGCGAACGCCCTCTCTGGACGCAAACATTGGCCAGGCTCGATTTCCTGGTGGTGCAGGAAATTTTTCTGACCGAGACGGCGGCCCTGGCCGACGTGGTGCTGCCGGCGGTGAGCTGGGCAGAACAGGACGGCACCTTTACCAACCTGGAACGCCGGGTCCAGCGAGCACCCAAAGCGCTGAGCAACCCGCAGAGCAAAGCCGCCCCAGACTGGATGATCCTGGACCATCTGGCGTCTGCGTTCGACGCTCCCTGGTCCCATGCCAATGCCCAGGCGGTCACCGCCGAGATTGCTGCTGTGGTCCCGGCCTACGCCGGCCTG
>JAPLGY010000343.1 GCA_026389955.1 Caldilinea sp.
CGGCGGGCTCGTTCGGCGTCTTTGGGGTAGTCTGCGTTGGCCCAGACGCCCAGGCGGCGCACCTCGTCGGCCCAGGTGAGCAGGGTATTGAGTTCGACCTCGTTTTCGAAGTCTGGCTCTTGGGTGGCCAGCTGGCCGAGAAAGACCTCACCGGTGCCGCCGTCCAGGCTGATCCAGTCTCCTTCGCGAAGTTCGATGGGGGTTTCGTTGACGGTGACGTGCAGGAGGCGGTGGTTGGTATCGATGATGAGCTCTTCGGCGCCGCAGACTGCGGGTGTGCCGAACTGGCGGGCGACGACTGCGGCGTGGCTGGTGGCGCCTCCGCGGCTGGTGAGGATGCCTTTGGCGGCGATCATGCCGTGGACGTCGTCGGGTTTGGTTTCGGGGCGGACCATGATCACGGCTTTGCCGGCTTTGCCCCATTCATCGGCGGTGTCGGCGTCGAAGACGGCCATGCCGACGGCTGCGCCTGGGCTGGCGTTGACGGCTTTGGGCACCAGCAGGTGGCCGGCGCTGCGGGCCTGTTTTTTGGTTTCAGCGGAGAACTGTGGGTGGAGCAGCTGGTCGACCTGTTCGGGGGTGACGCGGGTGAGGGCGGTTTTGCGGTCGATCAGCCCTTCGTTGGCCATGTCGACTGCGATCTGGATCGCTGCGCGCGCGGTGCGTTTGCCGCTGCGGGTCTGCAGCATCCAGAGTTTGCCATGTTCGATCGTGAATTCGACATCCTGCATGTCCTGGAAATGGTTTTCGAGCTTGGTGACAATGGCCAGGAACTGGGCGAAGGCGGCGGGCATATCTTTTTGCAGCCGGGCGATCGGCAGTGTGTTGCGGATGCCGGCCACCACATCTTCGCCTTGGGCGTTGATCAGGTAGTCGCCGTAGAGTTCTGGGGTGCCGTCGACCGGGTTGCGGGTGAAAGCGACGCCGGTTGCGCTGCCGTCGCCCATGTTGCCGAAGACCATAGTCTGGATATTGACGGCGGTGCCCAGGTCATGGCGGATGCCGGTAGCGTTGCGGTAGTCGATTGCCCGTTTGCCGAACCAGCTGTTGAAGACCGCGCGGGTGGCCATTTCGAGCTGGCGGTAGGGATCCTGGGGGAAGTCGATGCCTTTGTAGGCTTTGACCAGCGCTTTGAAGCGCTCGATGATCTGCATCCAGTCGGCTGCGTTCAATTCGACGTCGTTGCGCACGCCGCTTTTCTTTTTTTGTTCGGCGATCACCTCTTCGAAGGGTTCATCGGCCACTCCCATGACGACCGATCCAAACATCTGGATCAGGCGGCGGTAGGAGTCGTAGACGAAGCGTGGGTCGTGGGTCAGGTCGATCAGGCCGGCGGCGGTGGCGTCGTTGAGTCCGAGATTGAGCACGGTATCCATCATACCGGGCATGGAGAACTTGGCGCCTGAACGGCAGGAGACGAACAGGGGGTTTTGGGGGTCGCCGAAATGTTTGCCGACCTGGGCCTCGATGGCCTGCATGGCTGCGACCTCTTGTTCCCACAACCCTGCTGGGAACTCATGTTGGGCGGCCAGGTAGGCGTTGCAGGCCTGGGTAGAGACGGTGAAGCCGGGCGGCACAGGCAGCCCCAGCCGGGTCATTTCAAAGAGATTGGCGCCTTTGCCGCCCAGAAAAGCACGGATGGTTTCCCAGTCTTTGGT
>JAPLGY010000214.1 GCA_026389955.1 Caldilinea sp.
TTCACCTCGGTGCTGGGGGGGGTAGCTTGGGCGTTGGTCGGCGGTGCATTGCCCACCTATCTGTTTGCACAGGTCCCGCAGGATGACCGGCCTGCCTACCTGGCCTGGTACAACCTGGCGCTCAACGCAGCCGTCCTGCTCGGGGTGCTGCTGGGTCCGCTGCTCGCCGACTGGTTTGACCTGCAGATTGCCCTGGCGCTTTCGTTTGTGTTTCGTTTTGCCAGCGCTCTGGTGATGTGGGCGGTCGAACGAAACCACGCGCACCCGCTTCCGACAACGTCTGCCCGGTAAGGGCTTGCTCTCTGTTGTGAACTGTCTATGCCCAAATCGGCTCTGCTCCTGCTGATTGCCGTTCTCCTGCCGCCCAGTGCCCTTGATCTCCTGGGCGAGGTGGTCGACGAACGCACCTACCACACGCCTTACGGGGAGGCAGGCCCTCTGGCCCTGCGCCGCTCCCCCGACGGCCCCGCAGTCTGGGTGCAGCCCTACACCGGGCTGCCGACCCGGACCGACCCGCGCGCCACGTTGTTTGCAGCCCGCCAGCTCGGCGTGCAGCGCATTCTCAACTGGGATATGGGGATCGCGATCAACCCGGTGCTGCAGCGCGGCCAGCCGGTCCTGGTCGACGACTACATCGACTGGACTCGCCATCAGGCAGATACGTTTTTTTCTGCGGCCCATACCGGGTTCGACATCAACTATGGCGGGGTGGGGGCCCCTTTCTGCCCCGCCATGGCCGCAGCCATTCAACAGCTGCTGCCAGGCCTGCCCCACGCAGTCGCGGTCGGCGTCGATTTCCTGCGTCGAGAAACACGCGCCGAAGCCCGCATGTTTCGCAGCTGGGGCGCCGATGTGCTCACCTACAACCTGGTGCCCGAAGTGACACTGGCTCAAGAGCTGAAGATGTGCTATGCTGGCCTGGCAACAGTCAGCGGCTATGCCTCCGACCGTGACCAGCGCACACCAATGGGCGAGGTGCGTGCCAGCCTGAGCACCACGTTGCAGATGTTGCCGGCCTTTGTGGAGCTGTCCAGCCAAATGCACCACTGTCGCTGTCACACATAGCCTTTTGCCCCACGTCGACGAAAAAGGAGCGACCCCATGAATGGCTTTGAATTGCTGCGCGACGAACCGATCGAAGAGATTCACACGCGCGCCCGGTTTTATCGGCATCTCAGGACCGGCGCCGAACTGCTTTCCCTCGAAAACGACGACGAAAATAAAGTGTTTGGGATCAGCTTTCGTACGCCTCCCAACGACTCGACCGGCGTCGCCCACATTCTCGAACACTGCGTGCTGGGCGGCTCCCAAAAATATCCGCTCAAAGAGCCCTTTGTCCAGCTGCTCAAAGGCTCGCTGCATACCTATCTCAATGCATTTACCTCCCCCGACAAGACGACCTACCCGGTCGCCAGCACCAATTTGCAGGATTTCTACAATCTGGTCGACGTCTACCTGGACGCTGTCTTTTACCCGCTGCTGACCCCCCATCATCTCGACCAGGAAGGCTGGCATTATGAGCTGGAAGAGACAGATGCTCCGCTGGTCTACCGCGGCGTGGTCTTCAACGAGATGAAGGGGGTCTACTCTGCACCCGACGCGCTCTTGTACCGGGCGGCCAGCCAAGGTCTTTTTCCCGACAACAGCTATGGGCTGGACTCGGGGGGCGACCCGCAGGTCATCCCCCAGCTGACCTACGAACAGTTCAAAGCCTTCCATGCTGCTTACTACCATCCCGCCAATGCCCAGATTTTTTTCTACGGCGACGACGACCCTGCCCGGCGGCTGGCTCTGCTCGACGCCGTGCTGGGCGGTTTTACGGCGATGCCAGCCGCCAGCCCCGTGCCGCTCCACCCCCCCTTCGACCAGCCGCGCTCGACGCGGATTCGCTTCGGCGTAGACAGCACGTCCGCACTCAGCCGCAAAAGCCTCTTCTCCCTCCAGTGGGCGCTGCCCGAAGTCCCCCACCCGGCCCAGCGCATGGCCCTTTCTGTGCTCAGCCATGCCGTGATCGGCACACAGGCGTCGCCGCTGCGCAAGGCGCTGGTCGACTCTGGGCTGGGAGAAGATGTGGTGGGAGGGCTCAGCAGCACGCTGCGCCAGCCCACCTTTGGTGTGACGATGAAAGGGGTGGACAGCGCCGCTGCTCCGGCGGTCGAGTCGCTGATCCTCGCCACACTCGACGCTCTGGCTGCAGAAGGCATCGAGGCCGATATGGTCGAAGCAGCGGTCAATTCGATCGAATTCAGCCTGCGTGAAAACAACACCGGTTCGTTCCCGCGCGGCCTGGCCCTCTTTCTGCGTGCCCTTCAAAACTGGCCCCACGGCCGCGACCCGCTGGAACCCCTTCGCTACGCCAGGCCCTTGGCCACCGTGAAAGAGCAGCTGAACAGCGACCCCACCCTGCTGGGAGGGCTGATCCGCACCTACCTGCTCGACAACCCCCACCGGCTCGCCGTGCTGGCAGAACCTGACCCCGGCTACAACCAACAGCTGGCTGAACAGGAACAGCAGCAGCTTGCCGCGGACAAGGCCGCCATGTCTCCCCAGCAGCTGGAACAGATCCTCGACAACACCCGGCTGCTCAAAGAGCGCCAACAACGGCCAGATTCCCCGGCCGATCTGGCTCGACTGCCCTCGCTCCGGCTCAGCGACCTCGAACCGAAAAATAAACCGATCCCCTGTTGGGTCGGCGACCTCGGCGGCACCCAACTGCTTTTCCAGGATCTGTTTACGAACGGAATTCTCTACCTGACCCTTGCCTTTGTCCTCACCGGTGTTCCCCAAGATCTGCTGCCCTACGTGCCTTTCTTAAGCCGTGCCTTGCTGGAAATGGGCACAACCCACGAAAGCTACGTCAAATTTTCACAGCGCATCGACCGCAAGACAGGAGGAGTGGGTGTCTCCACCTATCTCTCCGAACGCTTTGGCCAGCCCGAACCGGCCGCACGTTTCTTGCTCTCGGCCAAAGCCACCGTCGCCCAGGTGCCCGATCTGCTGGCCATCCTGCGAGAGATGCTGCTCACTGTCAATCTCGACGATCGGGAGCGCTTCCGCCAGATCGTGCTCAAAACCAAAGCACGCTTTGAAAGCAGCCTGATCCCCGGCGGCCATGCCTATGTGCGCAACCGCCTGCACGCTGGGTTGACGACCGCCGGCTGGGTCGAAGAACAGATGGAAGGGATCGAAGGGCTCTTTTTTGTGCGTCGGCTGGTCGATCAGGTCGAGAATGAGTGGCCAACCGTGCTGGCCAGCCTGCAGGCCGTCCGCCATGCCTTGGTCGAGAGCCGCAACCGGGTGGTCAATGTCACGCTGGATGGCACCCACTGGGCTGCGGTCGAGCCCCAGCTGGCAGCTTTTTTGCGCGATCTTCCCGCCGCCTCAGTGCAACCGACCCGCTGGGCACCTCTCCTGCGCAGCCAAGACGAGGGGCTGGCGATCTCTGCCCAGGTCAACTATGTCGGCAAAGGCGGCAACCTCTACTCCCTCGGCTACACCTACCACGGCTCGATCCACGTGATCAACAATTTTATCCGGACCAGCTGGCTTTGGGACAAGGTGCGCGCCGAAGGAGGGGCCTATGGGGCCTTCGTCAGTTTTGGCAAGCAGTCCGGGCTCTATACCTTCCTCTCCTATCGAGACCCCAACCTGGCCAAGACGCTGAACGTCTACGACCAGACCGCTGCCCTCCTGCGTCAGCTCGAACTGAGCCCAGACGAGCTGACCAAAAATGTGATCGGGGCCGTCGGCGATATCGACGCCTACCAATTGCCCGATGCCAAAGGACGCAGTTCGTTGATCCGTTTTCTGATCGGCGAAACAGAAGAACGCCGCCAGCAGATGCGAGACGAGGTTCTCTCGACCACGCTCCACCATTTTCGCCAGTTTGGAGATGTGCTGGCCACATTCAACCAGCAGGCACATGTGGTCGTGATGGGGGCTGCCGATGTCCTGACCCGTCACCAGGAACGCCCGCTCAAACAGCTCGATGTGCTCTGACGGTCGGGGGGAGCTGCGGGGAGCAGCGCCCCCCCCCTTTCCTGTGGGCGACCCGTCTACTGCACCGTGCCAGGCACCGGAAGAGGCACACGCTCCAACTGACGCCAGCTGCGGTTGAAGTAGAGCAGCGGCTCACACTCGGCAGCTGCACCCGCTGCAACCACTTCACCGACAAAAATCGTGTGGTCCCCGCCGTCGTAGGCGTGGCGCAGACGGCAGTCCAGCCAGGCCGCCACCCCCGGCAGAATCGGAGCACCCGTCACAGCCTGAACCAGATCGATCCCTGCAAAGCGGTCGTTCAGCTCGGGGACCATCCCCGCAAAACGCATTCCCCACGCCAACTGGTCCGTGCCCAGTATGTTGACCGCAAACAGCCCGCTCCGTTCGATCGCCGTGTGGGTGAACAGCTTGCGCGCCACACAGATCAAAATTTGCGGAGGGTCCGCGCTCACGCTGGCCAGCGAGCTCGCCGTGATACCGACCCGCTGGCCATCGACCTGCGTGGTCACAACCGTCACCCCCGAGGCCCAGCGGGCCATCGCTTCCTTAAACCGCTCTCTCTCCATCTCTCGCTCGCTTCTGATCGCCCGGCCCACAGCCCGGCAATTCTGTGTGGCCCGCTCTCAGCGGCTCGGGTTGTACAGGAAGAACCACTTGACGTTCAGATGCTCCAGATAGCCATCCTGCTGCATCGACGCGATCGCAGCGTCGAAGGGGGCCACCAATTCCGAGCCTTTGGGGTAGATGAAGCCAAATTCTTCGGATTTGATCGCATCGCCCGCAATCTTCAACGCGTCTGGGTTGGCGCCGATGTAGCCGCGACCGCTCGCCGCATCGACCAGCACCATGTCCACGTCGCCGGCAAGGAGCGCCTGCACCGAAGCGCCGAAGGTCTCAAAAAGTTGGATGCGCGGGTTGGCCTCGTCGCCGTTCAGGATGTCGTAGACTGCGGTGTAAAAGCCGGTAGTGCCCGCCTGCGCACCCACCAACAGCTCGGTGTTCGCTGCAAACTCCGCCGGGGTCACAAAACGGTCCTCGTCGACCCGCACCAGCATGAACTGCTGCGCAGTCATGTAGGGGATGCTGAAGTCAACCTGCTCGGCCCGCTCGGCGGTGATCGTGATGCCGTCCATGCCGATGTCGAACTGGCCGGCGTTGATCGCCG
>JAPLGY010000376.1 GCA_026389955.1 Caldilinea sp.
ACGCCGAGCAGCTGGCCGAGCGGCTGCGCACCGACTACGGCTTGGACTACACTGCGACCGCGCTGCCGGGCCCACAGAGTGCCTCCCGCAGCTTTCCACTCACCAACGCGCTGCTGACGCGCACGGATCGGGTGCAGATCCTGGCGGCTGAGACGGTCCAGGGGTGCTCGGAGAGAGACTACGGCGTGCAAGACGCGGGGGCCTGCCCTGCGGGGCAGTATCCGCTCTTTGACCGACCGGTTTTGGCGGTGGACCTGGCTGTGCAGGGGGCGTGGGGCGAGCCTTTTGCGGTCAGCGTCTGGGTCAACCACTGGAAGAGCAAATCGGGCGACGAGCGTGCCAACCTGCCAAGACGGGTGGCACAGGCGCAGCAGGTGGCTGGCTGGGCGCAGCACAAACTGGCGGCAGGGGCGGCGTTGGTCGTGCTGGGGGATCTCAACGACTTTTTGGACAGCCTCCCTGTGGAGGCCTTGCGCGCAGGGACGGACCCTGCGCTGTTGCAGCTGTATGGGTGGCTTCCTGCTTTGGAGCGCTACAGCTACATCTACAACGGGGCCAGCCAGACGCTCGACTATCTTCTGGTGAGCCGCAGCCTGGAAAAGCTGGTGGGGGAAGTGCAGGCAGTGCGGGTGAATGCCGACCAGCCCTCGCCGTTGCAGCCCGAGACAGCGGGGGCGCTGCACAGCAGCGACCACGACCCGCTGCTGGCCCGGATCTGGCCGCAGGGGGTCGGGTGGGTTGCCGGTGATTTCGACCATGCAGGTGTACGGGTTTCTTGGAAGGAGCGCAGCGGCAGGACAGTGGGCGAGGCGGTCACGGATGCCAGCGGGGAAGTGCGCTTTTGGAACCTGCCGCCGGGCGTTTATCAGGCCGAACTGCAGGCGCCCGCACATCTTGTGCTGTCGTCGACGAAGGTTGCATTCACAGTGGTTTCGGGTGAAAATCGCATTCATGAGGAGACGCGCCATCGGACCAGCCTGGCTGGCGTCGAGCTGGCAGTGTGGGGTGCGAGGCTGGTGGCGGATCCTACCGCCGGGCAGGCGGCCAATAGCGAAGTGGAGAACCGATGAAACAGATCTACCTGAGTTGGAACGAGCTGGAAGAAGTGGTCAGCCAGCTGATTTTTAAGTTGAACACCCCCTACGATGCGATCCTTTCGATCACGCGCGGCGGGATCATACCGGGGGGCATGATTGCCGAGGCGTTGAAGATGAAAGAGGTGTTGACGGCGGCGGTGCTCTTTCCCGAGAACCCAAGCCAGCGCACGACGCTGAGCTGGCCCCGTTTTGTCCAGTTCCCGGCAGACGACCGGCTGTGCAACCGCAAGATTCTGGTGGTCGACAACCTCTGGTATCGGGGGCGCACGATCATGGCTGTCAAAGGGCGGATCGAAATAGCGGGCGGCTTTCCCGAGCTGGCGGTCCTTCACTGGAAACAGTCGAGCAGCGTCTTTGCAGATGCCGGGCCAGACTACTATGTGCAGATCACCGAAGATTTTGTGCACTATCCTTGGCAGCGGATCGACGATTCTGACTACCGGGTGCGTGCAGATCCGGTCTATTCGTAGGGGGGAGCATGGCCACAGAAGAGGGAGGAAGTGCGGCCGGGCGGATCGGCCCGATTTTGCAGCGGCTGCACGCCGAGTACCCGGAGGCGCGCTGTGCGCTCGAGCACCGCAACGCTTTGGAACTGCTGGTGGCGACGATTTTGTCGGCGCAGTGCACGGATGAGCGGGTCAACAAAGTGACGCCGGCCCTTTTTGCCCGGTATCCGGACGCGGCGGCGCTGGCTGCGGCGGATCGAGGCGAACTGGAGGCGTTGATCCATTCGACGGGCTTTTATCGCAACAAGGCCAAAAACATCCAGGAGGCCTGTCAGCGAATCGTGCTGGCGTATGGGGGGGAGGTGCCGGCCAGCATGCCAGCGCTTCTGACCCTGGCTGGTGTGGCGCGCAAGACGGCCAATGTGGTGCTGGGGGTTGCCTATCAGATTGCCGAAGGCATTGTTGTGGACACCCACGTCAAGCGGCTGGCGAACCGGCTGGGGCTGACCACGCAGAGCGATCCAGAAAAAATTGAACGGGACTTGCAGGCGATCACCCCGCGCGAGGAGTGGATTGGGCTCTCCCATCTGCTGATCTATCATGGGCGTCAGGTCTGCGATGCCCGCAAGCCGGCCTGTAGGGACTGTGTGCTGCGCTCGCTCTGTCCTTCGGCGGAGGTGTGATGAGGGGGCAGGAGGCTGCCAGGTGGCTGGCAGGGGTTGGGTGGGCGGCGCTGGCGGTGGCCTGTGCCCCGCCGGTGCCGCCCCCTGTGACCCCTGTGGCGCTGACCCTTCTTTTGCCCACTGTGACGCCTACGAGCTGGGTGGTGCAGCAGCCGGCCGGTGAGCCTGCTGTGCTGCGGCGGGTCTCTGGGGGGCCGGCCACGATCTCGTTGCCGCAGGAGTGGCAATATCGGGTACAGAGCTGGCCTGTGGCGCCGCCGGCAGGGTGGCGGGCTGACGAGCTGTGGCTGGTGGCCTGGGTCGGAGAAATTTCCCACAGCCCGCTGAACTTCACGCTGGCTGCGCGTGCGCGCCTGGGGTTGTCGCTGGAGCAGTACATGGCGGAGGCGGCTGCGGAGCTGGCAGCGACTGCTGGTGTAGACGCGGTCTCTGCCAGCCTGCGGAACGACCTGCGCGCCGACGGGTTGCCAGCCGCTTTTTTGTCGTACCGGCTGACAACCTCGGCGGGGGCTGTGGTGGGGCAGCAGGCGGTGTTGTACGACGACACAGGGGAGCTGCTGCTGCTGGCGACGCTCGTCTCGCGCGACCCGGCGGGGGAAGAGACGCTGCGCGGGCCTTGCTGCGGACGCTCGAACTGCACCGCGAGCCAGAGAAAGCGGGCGTCACCACTCCGTGATCCACTCCTCTTGCTCGCCGACGACCTTGAAGGCGCGTCCATTTTCCGGGCGGGCAGGCAGAGCGCGAGTGGGCATCTGGCTGGCTGGAGCGGCGCTGGTGTAGCGGGCATCGGGGAATCCCTGGGCTGCAGGCGGGGCGAAGATGATCACCGGTGCCTGGGCGGGCAGTGTGGTGTGTGGGTGGCGCCGGGGCGGGTAGGCGGTTTCGACGCTCTCCTCTTCTTCAAACGATTGGGAGCGGCTGCGCCGGCTGGAGGCGAGCACCAGCAGTGCAGCTGGAATGCTGGCCAGCATTCCGAAGAGCACCCCGATGGCGATGCCGAGTGCATCTGCGCTGAGGCGTTGGCCGGCCAAGAAGGCCAGCACCCCGAACAACAAAAGAGCGGCGGTTCCCCAAAATTTCATACCCTGACTCCTTTTCAAATGGTTTTTCGAGACAAATCGATTGCAGATCAGCTGTGCAGAAAAGCGGGGCGGGCGGGTGGCGGATCCGACCAGCTGCGCAGCCCGCGGATTCCCTGGCGCAGCACCTGGCAGACCTGTCCGAGATCGTCCGGGCCCAGCCAGGCGGCCTGGAAGCGGACGGTGCTGCCTTTGGCGACCAGCAAAAAGTCGCCCTTTCCTTCCAGTTTTTCGGCGCCGCTTTCGGTGACGCCGGTGGCGTAGCGGGCCTCATCCCGGCTGGCGACAGCGCCGACGAGACGGATTGGGAAATTGGCCTTGAGGGTGCTGCCGATCACCTGTGCGGTCGGTTTTTGTGTGCAGGCGACGAGGTGGATACCGGCCTCGCGCCCGCGCTGGCCCAGGCGGGTCAGCAGCTGTTCGACCGGCGTGCCGCCGCTCATCAGCAGGTCGGCAAGCTCGTCGACCGCGACGACCAGGGCGGGGCGGCTGTGGGCCGTGCGGTCGCGACGTTCCATCTCGTCGACAAGCCAGCGTAGGCGGTCGAGTGCGGCGTTCGGGGTGCTGGCGATGCCGCCCAGGACGTGGGGCAGGGCGGCCAGCGGGCCAAAACCGCGGCCTTTTGGGTCGATCAGCACAAGCTGCACCTGGTTCTGGCGGTTGTACATGGCCAGCGAGGCCAGCAAAGTGCGCGCCAGTGCGGTTTTGCCGGAACCTGTGGTGCCGACGACCAGCACATGGGCGACATCGGGGGCTGGCAGCCGCAGCATCAGGGGCGTGCCGTCGGGTTCAAGCCCCAAAATGGCGGTAAATGCAGGCACCCTGTGGAGCCGGCCGCAGAGCGGGAGAAGCCGCACCGAGATCGGCTGGGTGTTGGGCACCTCGACCTGGAGGGCAGCGCCTTCCCGGTAGATGCGCGCTTCGCGCTGGTCCAGCTCCATGGCAATCTCATCGGCCAACGCCGTGATCTTGTTGACTTTGGTGGCGCCGTCCGGGATCAGCCGGAAGCGCACAAAGCGGGGAGTCACCTCGCCCCCCTCGACCCGGGCCTGAACATGGTGTCGAGCCAGCACGGTTTCGATTCGATCGGCCTGCATTTCCAGCGTGCGTCTGCGGTACCCCATCGCCTTTGCCTCATGTCTCGGAACAAAAAAGCTTGCTCGCCCGCAGTTGGGCTGCCGAGCGCACCTGTTTTAGAACATTTGTTCTAAAGCAAGCATAGCGCACAACTGTTCGGTTGTCAACTGGCAAAAAGGGGAGGCAGCGGTTCTCAATTTGAATGGATTGAGAACTGCTGCTTGTAGTGGGAAGCGCTGACTGCTGTGCTTCAGGCTTGACGAGACACTGGACACGACAAGCTCTTTTTGAGCCCCGACCGTGAGGGAGGGGGGAATCGCAAGGCACGACTAGCTCCCAAGACACGACACGCTCTTTTGGAGCCCCGACCGTAAGGGAGGGGGGAACCCCCAGACACGACAAGCACCCCAGACACGACACGCTCTTTTGGAGCCCAGACCGTGAGGGAGGGGGGAATCGCAAGGCACGACA
>JAPLGY010000453.1 GCA_026389955.1 Caldilinea sp.
GCCGATTTCATCGCCAACATCACCTCCATGTCCGCCAGACTGTATGGGCGGCGCGGCAACAAGCAGCGGGCAGAGCGCATTCGTCAGTGTGTCGAGCAGGCAGCGCAGCATGAAGAACGCGTACAAGAGTGAACTGGCCCCGAACAACATTGTCCGATCGAGTGTTCGTATGTGAGGCGTGCGGCCATACACGTGCGGCCAGACAATGGACAGAGATCTGAACGCCGCCATTCCTCTGAAACATACCGTGAGTTCCACGGAAGTTAACGCCTGTGGAGAGCCTGTACGTCCTGGCGACATCGCTCAGGCTGT
Organism: Caldilinea sp.; assembly: GCA_026389955.1. The sequence continues at coordinate 313 of JAPLGY010000453.1, forward strand.
GGTCGGTGGAGCAGGAACCTGGCGACAAGCGTTTCCTTGTGAGCTGTTTGTCTAGGTCCAAGAGAACGGTTGCTGTAGGTTTTTCAACAAGGAGGGGGTACATGGTCGTGTCGACGAGTCAAATCGAGCAGTACGCGGATCTTCTGATTCGCACCGGGGTCAATCTGCAGCCAAACCAGGGGCTGTTGATCCGTGCTGAACTGGGGCATGCCCATTTTGTGCGCGTGCTGACCGCCAAAGCCTACCAGGCGGGCGCCCGCTATGTGCAGACCGACTGGGTTGACATGCCGACCCAGGCTGCGATGCTGTCGAACGCCGATCTTGTTCAGCTGGAGCTGCCTGCCTTCGAGATCAGCCGTCATCGGCAGCTGACCGACGAGGGGTGGGCGCGTCTGGCGCTGGTAGGGGATGAATTTCCGCAGGCGATGGCGGTGGTGGACCCGAAGGTGCTGCGCTCCTGGACGGTCAAACGGGGGCGAGCGGTCAAATTTTACACGGAAGCGCTGATGGCGAACCGGACACAGTGGTGCGTGGCTGCCATTCCGACCCCTGCCTGGGCCCAGAAAATTTTTCCGGGTCAGCCAGTCGACGAGGCGGTGGCTGCGCTTTGGGGTGCTCTTTTGCGGCTGACGCGTTCTGACCAGGAGGATCCTGTGGCGGCATGGGCGCAGCACAACCGCCGTTTGAAGGGGGTTGCGGCTTTTTTGCAGCGCAACCAGGTGCAGACGCTGCATTTTGTAGACCCTGTGCCTGGCTCTGACGGCAGACCTGCCACCGACCTGCAGATCGGCCTGGCGGAACGGGTGCGTTGGGTGGGGGGGTCGGCGCAGACGCCGGCGGGCGTGGTCTTTTATCCCAATCTGCCGACCGAAGAAGTTTTTGCCACACCCCACAACCAGCGCACGCACGGGTATGTGCGCACCTCCTTGCCGACCTTCCCGTTGGAACGCGAGGTGCGCGACGCCTGGTTCCGTTTTGAGAAGGGGGAAGTCGTCGAGTTCAGGGCTGCTCAGGGTGAAGAGGTGCTGTCAGAATTTTTTTCGATAGAGGGAGCCCGCCGTCTGGGTGAAGTGGCGCTGGTCGACAGCAGCTCGCCGGTCTTTCAGAGCGGGCGGATTTTCTACGAGATTTTGTTGGATGAGAACGCTGCCTGCCACATTGCGTTCGGCGAATCCTACCCTGAGTGTGTCGAAGAGGGCAGCACGCTGTCGCGCGAGCAGCTGTCTGCGCTGGGGGCCAATTTTGGAGACACCCACGTCGATTTTATGATTGGCACCGCCACGATGAATGTGGAGGGGCTCTGTGCCGACGGGCGGCGCGTGCCTGTCATGCAGGCAGGGCGTTTTGTCGAGGCGGTTTTTGCATGAACAGACTGGCAGACGCTGCGGTACACATGGTGCGTTGGGGGATGGACGAACTGCCTCTCTGCCCGCTGCCAGCTGGCTACAGATTTCGTCTTTATCAGAGGGGCGACGAAGAGAGCTGGGTCGCGCTGCACCAGGATGCTGAACCGTTGTTTCGAGTGGAACAAGAGCACTTCGAACAGACGTTTGGCGGAGAGCGTGCCAGGCTGGCGGATCGCATGTTTTTTGTACAGGCCCCGACCGGCGAAGATGCCGGCACGATTACGGCCTGGTGGCAGGACGACTGGCAGGGGCGCGGCGCCTGGGGCCAGATCCACTGGCTGGTGGTCGCCACCGCCCACCAACGTCGCGGGCTGGCCAAAGCAATGGTGGCCCATGCGTTGCGCCGGATTGCTTGCGACCAGACGCGTGCGATGTTGGGCACCAACACACAGCGGCTCTGGGCCATCAAATGCTATCTGGACTTTGGATTTGTGCCAGACCCGGCCGAGCGTGCGTCGATCGAGGCAGAGCGAGGTTGGCAGGCGCTCTCTCAGCAGCTGCCTCACCCGGCGGTCGAGCGCTGGCTGCACCTCCCGGACCGTCTCTGAAGAGCGGCAGGATGTCGTCCATTTCATCTGTCGTTAATCTGTTTCATTGGAAATTTTAATCTACAGGAAACGGCGAGAGCGTATCATCGAGAAGAGTCGTCAGTGTCTGCTGACGGGATCTTTTCAAGCTGTTTGCGAGAAATGAGGAATGATTGTGAATTCATTGCAGGTCTTTTTCGCCAGGCGTCGGGATGTGTTGTTGTTGGGGCTGCTGGCCGGGGGCTTTGCGGTTCTTTTGGGCGAGCTTGTCCTGTATCGGCACTGGGAAGGCTCCCAGCGGATTGGGATAGTCGCCACGGGGGTGGGGCTGACAGCGGTGCTGCTGGGGCTGTTTGTCAGAGGGAGCGCACGTCCGCTGTTGGGGCTGCTGCTGCTCGTGCTCTCGCTGTCAGGGCTGATAGGGGTGCGCGAGCATCTGGAGGAAGGTGGCGGCGAAGCTATGCGTCTGCCGGCCCAGCCAAGTGTGCAGCTGGTTGCGTACCAGGCGGGGGCCAGCAACGAGGAAAAAGAAGGAGAGGAGCAGGGTGAAGCGCGCGAGGTGCGTGAAGAGCGGGGGGGAGAATCTGCCCCTCCTCCTTTGGCTCCGTTGAGCTTGTCTGGGCTGGCGTTGATGGGGGCAGTCATTTTGCTGGCCAAACCTACAGAAGAACGTGCGGCGTAAATTGAAAAATCTGCTGGGGGATCGACTGGCCGGCGGCCGGGTGTTGATTCTGGACGGTGGGCTGGCAACCGAGCTGGAGCGACGCGGGGCGGACCTGAGCGATGCGCTCTGGTCGGCGCGGTGGCTGGTCGACGACCCCGAGCAGATCACCGCTGTGCATCTCGACTATTTGCGCGCCGGCGCCGACGTGCTGATCACCGCCAGCTATCAGGCCAGTCTGGAAGGGTTTCAGCGGCGCGGGTTGCAGGCCGAGCAGGTATTCAGGCTCTGGCAGCTGAGCGTGGAGCTGGCCCTGGATGCGGTGGCGCATTTCCAGCGGGAGGTGCAGGCGGTGCAGCGCCCGCTGGTCGCTGCCTCGATCGGGCCGTACGGTGCCTTTCTGGCGGATGGTTCCGAGTACCGGGGGGACTATGGGGTTCGCTGTGCAGAACTGGCGGCATGGCATCGGCCGCGGATGCAGGTATTGGCCGGCACAGCGGCAGAGGGGAAGCGTGGGCAGAGGCAGTTCAGCTGGCAGAGGTTTGTCCTCAGGTGGTGGCCGTCGGGGTCAACTGCACGGCGCCCCGCTACGTCGAACCGCTGTTGGAAGCGGCCGCTGCACGCACCAGCAAACCGCTGCTTTGTTATCCAAACAGTGGAGAGCAGTGGGATGCAGATCGGCGTTGCTGGCTGGAAGGCACCGGTCTCACCGACTTTGCCGAGCCTGCACGCCGCTGGTATGCGGCCGGCGCTCGTTTGATTGGGGGATGTTGTCGCACAACTCCAGCCGACATTACGGCGATTGCGCGTTCTTTGGCCGGGGAGCGCGGGGTCGTCTGAGCCTGCCGACCGCGGCTGTTTTGGGATGTTCACGCTTCCGTATTCCAGCTGGACGCTTCTTCCAGCGCTGCCAGCTGTGCGGCTGGCAGCTGGAGTGTGCTGGCGGCCAGGCTGGCGTTGAGCTGGTCGACATGGTTGGCGCCGATGATCGGTGCAGACATGGCCGGTTGGGCGAGCAGCCAGGCCAGCGCCACGGCGGTCGGTGTGCTCTCTGTCTCAGCAGCCACAGCTTGGAGTGCGTCGAGAATGCGCCAGCCGCGCTCGTTGAAATAACGCTGGCGGATTCCGCCAGCGCGCGTGCTCTCGACTTCGGCGTGGCGAGTATATTTGCCGGTCAGAAAACCGCCTGCCAAGGGGCTGTAGGGGATGACCCCGATTCCGTAGTGGACACAGACGGCTTGTGCCTCGCGTTCGAACTCGGCGCGATGGGCCAGGTTGTAGTGGGGTTGGAGCGAGTCATAGCGGGCCAGTCGGCCGCGCTCGCTGGCCCAGAGCGCAGCGGTCAACCGCCAGGCTGGGTAGTTGCTGCAGCCGATGTAGCGCACTTTGCCCTGGCGAACCAGGCAGTCGAGCGCTTCCAGGGTCTCCTCGATCGGGGTTTCGGCGTCATACCAGTGGGTCTGGTAGAGGTCGATGTAGTCGGTCTGGAGCCGACGCAGGCTGTCTTCGCAGGCCTTGAGGATGTGGACACGGCTGAGTCCTTCTCCGTTGGGCCCGGCCCACATCCGACCACGCACCTTGGTGGCGAGCACGATCTGGTCGCGGTTGTTGCGCGCCTGCATCCAACGTCCGAGGATTGCTTCGCTGACGCCGCCGGGGTTGTTGGGGGCCCAGCTGCTGTAAATGTCGGCTGTGTCAATAAAATTGCCGCCGGCGGCAACGAAGGCATCCATCACAGCCCAGCTGGTCGCTTCATCGGCGGTCCAGCCCCACTGCATTGTGCCGAGGCAGAGCTCTGAAATTTTGAGGCCGGTGCGGCCTAGTTTGCGGATGTTCATAATCGGTCGTTCCTTGTCTTTGAAAAAAGAGAATCAGGGTTGTACTGTGATCTTGCCGGTCACGGCATGGTCGCGCATCTCTCCCGCCTGGGTCACGGTGAGCCGCTGCCAGTTCTGTGGGGAGTAGAGGCCGACCAGCAGGTCGTATCTGTTGGGAGCAACGGTCTCTCCGATCGGCAGCAGGAGACGTTGCTCGACAATGTCGCCTGCGGCCAGGCCGCGCAGGGCGACGTTCCAGCTGTCGAACTCGGCAATTTTGCGGGTCGGGTCGCCGTCGACCAGATGGACGAAGGCGGAGATCGGTGCCCCCCGTGTCGGGGCAGGCTGGGGCATGGGCTGGACACCGACGCGCCAGTAGAGCTGCAGGGCCAGATCGCTGCCGGGATGGGCCGGGTGGGGGTCGGGCAGATAGCCGACCAGGGTCAACACGTCGCTGAAGTTGGCATCGACCTGCTGCAGGCGGGGATCCTGCAGCGCAGCGACGGGCTGGCCCGCTGGAAAAACGGTGCTGTCGGGGCTTTCCACCCACTTGACGGTCGCCCAGGTTCCGTCGACGATGCCCAGATCGGCCGGGCTCAGCTGCCAGAGCGGCTGGCCCAGCACCACCGGAGAGACCTGCCGGCTCTCAGCCGGCCAGGAGACGTTGTACAGATAGATCGAGTAACCGGCGCGGGCGTCTGGCGGGCGTTCTTGAAAGAATTGGTAAAGTGCGGCGGTGGCAGGGGTCATCGTGCCGGTGCGCAGGGCGGTGGCGCTGATCGCATACCAGCCGGGTGCAGGGGTATAGGGGTTGTAGGCTGCGATTTCGCGACCTTCCATGAAGCGCAGGTACGAAGGGAGGGGGCGGTAGCGAACGCCGTAGGCTTCTGGTGCTGCTTTGCCAAAGTAGGCGAGCTCGACCGTCTCGATGTCGAGCTCGTCCATTTTTTGGCGCAGCGCGATCAGATCCTGGCCCCAGTCCAGGTTGGAGTCGACCAGCAGCTGGCTCCAGCGGGGCCAGGGGCCGGCCAGCTGATTGAAGAAAGATTCGTAGTGGGGCGCAATGCGCGTTGTGTCGGCCGCCAGCCAGCCAACCAGCAGCAGTGTGGCGAAGGCAGGGCGCAGCGGCCGCAGCGACGGCAGCGGAAAGGAGCGGCCAGCGCCCGCAGCGAGCAGGATGAGGAACGGGATCGTCGGCAGCATATGGCGAAAGCCGATGTTGAGCACCTGGGTGGCGCCCAGCAGCAGAAAGAGGGCGGGGGGCAGCCAGAGCAGGGCCAGCCGCCGCGCCGTCCGGTCGCGCACCAGCGCGAAGCTGCCGGCGCCGGCCAGCAGCAGAAGGGGTACGGACAGTTTAAGGCCAGCTGCGACAAAGAAGTAATACCACCAGGAGTGGGTGGAGACTTCCCCCAAGAAAAAGTCGACGCGAGCCCCCTGCAGATCGAGGATGCGTGTCACCGTATTCCAGAGCCACTGCCAGTAGTGGGGTGCAGGCAGGATCAGCCACTCTGGCAGCAGGGAGATGGGGCCGACCGTGAAGCGAAAGAGCGCCCACAGCACCCCGCCTGCGGCCAGGGCTGCGACCGCCAGACCGGCGAAGGCATGGCCCCAGCGAGCGCGACGCTCGGTCAGCAGCACCATTCCGAAAAAGATGGCCCAGAGCAGGGCTGCGTTGTATTTGGTGCCCATCGCCAGCCCGGCGCAGATGCCGGCGAGCAGCAGCCAGGGCCAGCGCGGCCGGGCCAGCCAGCGCCACCAGCCCCAGACGGCGGCAAACAAAAAGAGGGTGAGGGGCAGATCGGTGGTGACAAAACGGCTGTGGGCGATCAGATTGGGCTCGGTCACGGCCAGCAGCAGCGCCAGCCAGCCGGCACGCCCCCCAAAGAGCTGGCGGGCCGCAAAAAAGAGACCCGCCACCAGCAGTGTGCCCAGCAGCGTGATCGCACCCCGTGCGCGCACCAGCAGCGACTGGGCGTCGTTGCCGCTCTCCCACAAAAACAGATCTGAAAACAAAAATCGGTCGCCAGCCTGCCAGGCGGGGTGATCCACAGGCAGCACCAGCGTTGTGTCCCCCCACAGGGGCAGCGCAGCCAGCCAGCCGGCCAGCGGCGGATGGTTGGTGGCCAGTCGGAAGTCTCCCGTGCGCAGATAGGCGTAGCCCGCTGCCAGGTGGTATTGCTCGTCGAAGGCCGCTGACTTGTGGGTAGAACTCCAGCCAGCCTGGAGGGCAAAAAAGAGCAGGGCTGCGGCCAGCAGGAGCCACTGCGGCCAGGCCAGGCGGGAGGGGGCCCTCATGGGTCGGCGGCCGACCGACCGGCGACCAGGCCGGATGGGTGTCTTCTGCAGGAGCGCAGAGCGTGCAAGGGAAGATGCAGGGAGAACCGGCAGGAGCCAGCGCTTTTTTGCTCAGGCCGATCGACGATACAATAGAGCTGCATAGGATTCCATTGTATCCGGGGCGAGAGAATCGACCAAACCAATTGATAGAGCGGATGCGCGCTGGGCGGCTCCAGCACTGGTTATTTTTGATGTTGCCCCTCTGGTGTGTGCTGGCGGGGGAGCTGCTGCTTTACTACGCCGACGGCTGGCCGGGCTGGTGGGCGTTTGCCTTTTTGGCCTATGTCCCAGACATTCTGTTGCGGGGCGCGGCCTTGCTGCTGATCGTCGCGGCGATGGTTCCCTACATTGGCTGGGCGGGCTTCGTGGAGCTTCGGCTGGCGCAGCTCGGGCGGTCAGCCGACCGGAAGACAGCTGTTCTGAAGCCAGTGGCTTTGCGTTGGCTCGGGTGGGGGGCTGCGCTGGGGCTGTTCTGGTTTTTGCGCGAGCGCAGCTGGCACGGCGATGCGCTCTACAAAATTCAGCTGTGGAGCGCCACACCCTTCTCCGCCAACCCCTACGTCTGGAAGGAGCCGTTGAACAGCCTTTTGGAATTTGCGGCCATCGCCGCTTTGCAGCCGTTAGGAGGGGGGCCCGAGCAGGCAATTGCCCTGTTGAGTGTGGCGGCTGGCGGGGTTTATCTGATCGTGGTCTGGCTGGCGGCCTCCTGGCTGGCCGAGCAGCCGCTGCGACAGCTGTCGATTGGGGCTGTGTTGCTGGCAGGGGGGGGGACATTGCTGTGGTTTGGCCATGTGGAGAACTACAGCTGGTCGACTGCGACAGTCCTGGGAACCCTGGTGCTGGCGCTAGGACATCTGCGTGGCCGTGTGCCGCTGTGGGCAGTGGGGGTGCTGGGCGGGACTGCAGCCAGTTTTCACCCCCAGTCTGCTTTTGTGCTGCCTGCGTTGCTGCTGTTGCTGCGTCGGCCGGGCTGGCTGCAGCAGGGAACGGTGCTGGCGATCAGCGGAGCTGTTGTGCCTGGGGCAACCCTGCTGCTGTTGCGCTGGGCGGGTGCGCCGTGGCCGAACCTGACCGGTGGCTTTGCGGGCGACCCCCAGCTTTTCTGGACAGTGCCCCAGGCCCTGGCCCCTGCCCGGCTGGCGGATGCCCTGCAGAACCTCTGGTTGATCGCCCCGCTCTGGCTTTTCTGGCTGGTGGCCGGGCTCTCGGCCGGGTTTGCAGGCGGCACCGGGAGAGGAGCTGACTTCGGGAGCGC
>JAPLGY010000487.1 GCA_026389955.1 Caldilinea sp.
GCTGAGCAACACGTTGCATCGGCGGCACGAGCACCTATCCTGAGGCTCATCGGCTGTCAACCTATCCTCCGTTGCTGCCCCTGACCGGGCAGCAACAGCGAATGCTCCAAATGGCCCCAGCAATTGCTGGCCAATGAAGAATTTCGGAGTGCTCATGAAGCAGAAGTCGACCGCTCGTTATCGCTTTGGATTTGATATCGGAGGAACATTCACCGACTTTGTGCTGATTGACGGCGAGTCGGGTAAAATTCACAGCTACAAGACGTTGACCACACCGCACGAACCGGCAAAGGCGGTCATGGAGGGCTGGCACAAGCTGCTGGCAGATGTGGCAGGCGACGGGTCTGATGTCGAAATTGCCATTCATGGCACAACGCTCATTACCAACGCGTTAATCGAACGCAAAGGTGCAGTGACGATTTTGGTCACAACGAGCGGTTTCAGCGACGTGCTCGACACGCAGCGCGAAATGCGCTATGACATCTATGACCTGCACGCTCCGCAGGTTCACCATCTCGTGCCCCGCCCCTTGCGCTTCGAAGTGACGGAGCGTCTGGACGGGTTTGGCGCTGTTGTGCAGCCCTTTGACGCCAGCGGTCTACAGCAGATGAGCGACACGCTGACCGCGGCCGGCGTCTTGGCCGAGATCGAGGCTGTGGCGGTTTCTTTTCTCCATTCCTACGCCAATCCAAGCCACGAAGAGCAAGCAAAAGCCTGGCTGACAGAGCGGATGCCCCATGTGGCCCTCTCGCTTTCCTCCGAGGTCGCTCCGCAGATTCGTGAGTACGAGCGCATGTCCACCACGGTCTGCAATGCCTATGTTCAGCCGCTGACCGAACGCTATTTGCGCCAGCTGCAGGGTGAGTTGAGCGATGGTGGCTTCCAGAAGAAGCTCTATCTTATGCTCTCCAGCGGGGGCATTACGACACTGGAACGCGCCAGTTCATTCCCTGTGCGTTTGATCGAATCGGGGCCGGCCGCAGGAGTACTGGCGGCGATCTTTTATGGCGAAATGACCGGCCAGGCGAATCTCGTCTCCTTTGACATGGGCGGCACCACAGCAAAGATGTGTGTGATCCGCAACGGTCAACCCGCGATGAGCGACAACTTCGAGGTTGCGCGCGTCCATCGCTTCAAACGAGGCAGCGGCCTGCCTGTGCGCGTGCCAACCATCGAGCTGATCGAAATCGGCGCGGGCGGCGGCAGTATTGCCCATTTGGGCGAGTTGGGCTTGCTCAAGGTCGGCCCAGAATCGTCTGGGGCGGACCCGGGGCCGGCCTGTTACGGGCTGGGCGGCACAGCGCCGACAGTCACCGATGCCGATTTGTTGCTCGGCTATCTCAACCCTGACTATTTCCTCGGTGGGCGCATGCAGCTCGACCGTGCTGCCGCAGAGGCGTCGATGGTGCCGCTTGCCCAGCGCTTGGGAATCGACACAACCGCCACCGCGCACGGCATCTTCCAAGTGGTCAATGAGAATATGATCTCAGCGACGCGGGTGCATGTTGCCGAACGGGGCGTCGACCCGCGCGGCCTGCACCTGATGGCATTTGGCGGGGCCGGACCGGTTCACGCCCATGCGATCGCACGTGCACTCAAAATGGCCGGCTATATCTGCCCGGCCGGCGCCGGTGTCACATCGGCTCTCGGTTTCCTCACAGCGCCAACCGCATTCGAGTTTGCCCGCACCTTTATGGCCAAGGTCACCTCGAACGCACTGCTCCAGATGGATGCAATCTTTGCCGAGCTGGAAGCAGAAGGGCGACAAACGCTGCTGGAGGCCGGGGTTCCCGCAGCCGACATCACCTTTGCGCGCCGGGCAGATTTGCGCCACGTTGGCCAAGGCCACGAAATCGTGATCGACTTGCCCTATGCGACATTGGCGGGCGTTGATGTCGACCAGGAGCTGCGCCCGCTCTTTTATCGACACTATGCTGAAATATACGGTTATGCCCACCAACACCTGGGCCTGGAGGTCGCTACCTGCCGCTTGACCGCCAGCGGGCCTCGCCCCAAGGTGACGGTCCAACAGAGTGAGCGGCAGACAGACGCCGCCGAGACTGCGGGCAAGGGCCAGCGTTTGGTCTACTTTGCTGAACTGGGCGGCTTTGTCTCAACACCGGTCTATGACCGCTATCGCCTGCCGCCCGGCGCCACCTTTGCCGGGCCGGCGATTGTGGAAGAGCGCGATTCGACCGCCGTGGTTGGCCCACACAGCAGCGTGCGCGTGGATGCATTTGCCAATCTGATTGTCACTTTGCAAGAGTAACAGGAAGAGACCGATGGATCTGATCACCCTGGAAATTCAGTGGCAGCGCCTGATCTCGATCATGGATGAGGTGGACAATGCCACGGTGCGCACCTCCTTCTCCACCATCGTGGGTGAAAGCCGCGACTTTGCCTGCATTTTGGTGGACGAGGCGGGGTCCTCGCTGTGTCAGTCCAATTTCAGCCCGCCAAATTTTTGCGTGGTGCTGCCGCGCACCTCCAAGGTGCTGCTCGAAAAGTTCCCGCTGCACACCCTGGCCGAAGGCGATGTTCTCTGCACCAACGACCCCTGGATCGGCACAGGACATCTGCCCGATTACGTGGTGTTGACGCCGGTCTTTTGGCAAGGCAAGCCGGTGGCCTTTATGGGTACGGTAGCGCACTTGACAGATGTCGGCGGCCACCGCGGCGACATCGAGGCCTACGATGTCTTCACCGAAGGAATTCGCATCCCGCCTTCTAAACTCTATCTCGCAGGCCAGGAAAACTCACTGCTCTTCGATGTCATCGGCAGCAACTGCCGTGTGCCCGACATGGTGCTGGGTGATCTGCGCGCGATCGTGGGCACCCATTCCCTGGGCGCCCGACGGTTGGTCGAATTTTTGAACGACTATGGCCTGGACGACATTGTCGCCCTCTCTGACGAGATTCACACACGCTCAGAGCGGCTGATGCGCGAGCGAATCGCAGCCCTGCCCGATGGCGTCTTTGAGTTTGGACTGGACATCGACGGGTACATCGAGACTGTCCATCTTCAGGCCAGAGTTGAGATTCGCGGCTCGGACATCTATGTGGATTACACCGGCACGTCGCCCCAGACCCGCCTGGGTGCAATCAACTGCGTCTACAACACCACCTATGCGTCGACGCTCTATCCATTCAAATGTGCACTGGTCCCGCGCATCCCCAACAACGAGGGATTGTTCCGCCCGGTGCACGTCACTGCCCCCAAAGGCTGCATCCTCAACTGCGACGGCACACATCCAGTCCAGGCCCGCGCCAAGGTGACCAACAACATCAACCAGGTGCTCTTTGGCGCAGTCTGGCCGATTCTGGGCGAACACGCCCAGGCGGGCAGCGGGTCGATCTGGCCCTTCAGCTTCAGCGGGCAAGCCGACGGCTACGGCGTCTTTTCGGCGCATATGCTGCCCCACGGCGGTCGCGGTGCTATGGCCGAGTTGGATGGGTTGCCGCCGATTGCCTTCCCGCACAACAGTGCAGTCACCGCCATCGAGGTGATGGAGACGCGTGCGCCGCTGCTCTTTTTGTGTAAAGAGTTTCTCCCAGATTCGGCGGGTGCCGGGTACCGCCGCGGCGGCGTGAGCCAGACGATCCGCGTTCGCAACATTGGGCAGGCGCCGATGAATGCCCGTCTGCGGCCCGACAAGATGTTCTGCGAGCCACCCGGGCTGAATGGCGGCAAACCGGGCAAGGTCGGCGAGGTGCGCTGGAACGGCAGCGTGCTCACCCGCTTCCCACCGCTGGAGTTCAAACCGGGCGACGAGCTCGAGATGCGGATGCCAGGCGGCGCGGGCTTTGGCGCTGTCGCCGAACGGCCGCGCGCCCTGATCGAGCGCGATCTGGCATTGGGGTATATTAGCGCAGAGGGGGCCGCGGCCGATTACGGCTACACACCATGAGCATGGGTGACCTGGTCACGACCTTTTCGATCCTCGGCTACGACCCGCATGAACCTGCATGGGGCATTGCAATTGCTTCGCGCTTTTTGGCCGTTGGCGCACGTACCTGTTGGGGTGAGCCGACGGCCGGCGTCGTCGTCATCCAGGCCTACGCCAATACCGGCAACGGCAAAGAGGGCGTCCGCCTGCTGCAGCAAGGGCTGTCGGCCGACGCAACCATCGAACAGCTCATGGCAAAGGACAGGTATCGCCACCTGCGCCAGATGGCGGTCATCGACTGGGCGGGCAACGTGGCAACCTACACCGGTGAAGGCTGCACGGATTGGGCAGGCGGCGTCGTTGGAGCGCATTGTGCGGCGCAGGGCAATATGCTGGCCAACGGGGACGGCTGCGCTGCGATGGTGGAACACTTTGAAAGGTCAAGCGGGCCATTGGAACGGCGGCTGGTGGACGCGTTGACGCTGGGCGAACGCGTGGGCGGCGATGCGCGTGGCCGCCAGGCTGCTGCCTTGTATACGGTGCGCCAGCCCTTTGCCGAAGCGTACGATGTGTTCACCGAGCCGGTGCTGAGCCTGCGCGTGGACGACCATCCCAACCCATGCGGCGAATTGTCGCGTCTCGTCGATCTTTACGAACTGGTCTACTTTGCCACCTCCGAGCAGGAGCGCACTGCGCCGACGCCCGAGATCATCAAACGCTACCAGGTGGCGCTCCAGCAGCGCGGCTATTACGCCGGCAGCGCGCATGGCCAGCTGGACGAAGCAACCCGGCAGGGCCTTGGCCAGTTGGCACGCACAGAAAATTTCCGCAAGCGTCTGCCCGCAGAGCTGCCGTGGCTGGATCTGCGCTTGTTGGACCATCTGGAAGGGCGCAAACACGCATGATCAAGATCACCAATGTGCGCACCACTGTTGTCGGCATCCCACGCATCGAGCGGCTGACCACTTCCTACGGCAGCACCGACCTGGCGATCACCGTCGTGGTCGAAGTGATGACCGATGCGGGAATCACCGGCATCGGCCAGACCGCAGTGGCCCCCCGCTCTTACGGCGAAACCGCAGAGGGAATTGCGGTCAACATCCAAAAGCACCTTGCCCCGGCTGTCGTCGGCGAAAGCCCGCTGGACATCGAGCGGCTCAATCGCAAGCTGCAGGCCGCGCTTCCCCACCATTGGTCCTCCCATGCCGGCGTGGAGTTTGCGCTGTGGGATCTGAAGGGCAAGGCGTTGGGAACGCCGATCTATCAACTGCTCGGAGGCCGCGTACGCGAGGGGCTCGATCTCATGGGATTTGTCCACCATGATAAGCCAGAAAGGATGGCTGAGGAGGCGCAGGAGACATTGCAGCGAGACAAGTTCTCTGTCCTGAAAATGAAGATTGGGCTGGACCCGAAGCAAGATATTGCCCGCTATCGCGCAGTGGCAGAGGCAGTGGGAGATCGGGCTGTGATCCAGGTGGACGGCAACACGGGCTACACAATCGCCCAGGCCATTCCTGCCTTACGCGCCATGGAAACGATTGGCCGCCTGGGCGCAATCGAACAGCCAGTGGCGCGGCTGACCGACCTGGCAGAGATCGCGCAACGCCTGGCCACACCGGTGATGGCCGACGAAGCAATCTACCCGCCCGAGGATGCAGTCGAGGTCGTGCGGCGCAAGGCTGCCTCGCTGGCGTTGATGAAGATCACCAAACATGGCGGCATTCTCAATGTACAGAAGATCGCAGCGGTTTTTGAGGGCGCTGGATTGGGGTTGTCGATGGCCATTTATTACGACGTCATTGCGCTGGCTGCCGCGCACCTGGCTGCCGCGCTGCCCTGCGTGCGCTGGCCCTCACCGTACACCTATCTTCACGACACGATCCTGGCGGAACCCTTTGTGCCCGACGGCCTGTTTCTCTGTCCGCCCAATCGCCCTGGGTTTGGCATCGATCTTGACCCCGAGAAGGTGCAGAAATATGCGTTGCAACAGTCACATTTGTATCGTCGCTTGTAACACCGTCGTTGTTCTAACAGGAGGAACCCAACATGTCTGACCGTCTGTACAAACGAGCCCTGAGCTTCGCCAGCCTGTTTGCGCTGGTCGCGCTCATGCTCACCGCTTGTGTCGCTCCGGCGCCGGGCGCACAACCCGCAGCCGAGAGCGCCGAGGCTGTGGAAGTGCCCGCCGAGGCAGCTGCTGCCGACAGCAGCGTCTCCATTGGCATGAACGAGCTTGTCACCTCGCTCGATCCGCCAACTGACTGGGCAATTGCAGCCACCTGGATTCACATGAATCTGTTCGATTGTCTGGTCTGGCGCAACCGCGACACCGCTGTTTTCGAGCCGTGGCTGGCCGAGTCCTACGAGCAGGTGGATGACAAGGTGTGGAAGCTCAAGCTGCGCGAGGGCGTCAAGTTCCACACCGGGCAACCGTTCACGGCCGCAGACGTCGTCTATTCGATGCAGCGCGTTCAGGATCCCAA
>JAPLGY010000279.1 GCA_026389955.1 Caldilinea sp.
GCATTCCTGGGCGCCGAATCAAGCTCGATCCACGGGATTATTACTCGTTTGGCGCCGTACGCGGCGGGATCGACGAGCGCTGGTTTTCATCGACGACCAAAGCTGACAACGGCCCGCTGACCACGCCCGATGAAGGGCTGAGCTATGTTGTCTACGAGACAGGCGGCGCCGTGTACAAAGTGCTGCTGATCGACGCAGTCGCTGAGCTGGGCGCTGCGTTGCTCGGCGACACCCTGTGGAGCCAGTACGGCAAGTGGCCGATCTACTCCAAATTTTTTGACAACCGCGACCCGCTGCCCCACCATCTGCACCAGACCCAAGAATTTGCCAGCCTGGTTGGGATGGAGCAGAAACCAGAGGCGTATTACTATCCGCCCCAGCTCAACAACCATGGCGGCACCTTTCCGCACACGTTCGTTGGGCTGGAACCTGGCACAACCCGCGCACAGGTACGCCGCTGTCTGGAAATCTGGAACGAGGGAGACAACCAGATCACCAATCTGTCCAAAGCCTATCGGTTGGAACCGGGCACCGGGTGGTACGTGCCGGCTGGCGTGCTGCATGCCCCTGGCAGTCTTTGCACCTATGAGCCGCAGTGGGCCAGCGATGTGTTTGCCATGTTTCAGTCGCTGGTCGCCGAGGTTCCGATCGAGTGGGGGAACCTGGTCAAGAATGTGCCAGCCGACCGCCAACAGGACCTCGACTTTTTGGTCGACATGGTCGACTGGGAGGCCAATGTGCTGGTGGACCTCAAAGCCCGCTATTTCCGCCCGCCGCTGTTGGTCAAACCAGAGCCCGAGATGGAGGAGGGTGGCTATATCGAGCGGTGGATCACCTACGGCAATCCCTACTTTGCAGCCAAAGAGCTGACTGTTTTGCCGGGCCGTACTGCCACGATCCACGATGCGGGTGCCTACGGCTTGATTACGGTTCAGGGCCACGGCACTCTTGACCGTCATCCGATCGAGACGCCTGCTTTGATTCGTTTTGGCCAGCTCACCTACGACGAATACTTTGTCTCCGCTGCGGCAGCTGAGCGGGGGGTGCAGATCACCAATCCCAGCCAGAGTGACCCGTTGGTGATGCTCAAGCATTTTGGCCCAAACCCGGAATCGCCTGCCGCCTGATTGGGGGAGGGAGGCAACGCCCTTTGCGCAGTGTGGGCAAAAGGGGCATGCTGCGCTACGTTTGCCCCCCTCCACAAGGGCAAGCGGCGTTGCGTGGAACATTCAGAGATCTGTTGAAAGAGGACGTTCGCGGCGCTGCCGTCGTTCGAGTGCGGCGAGCATGGTCTCTTGGTCGCTCCAAGGGGTCTCCTGCTCTCCGAAACACATGCTGCGTTCATGCCCTTTGCCGAAGGCTGCGATGACGTCGCCCGGCTGTGCCATGTCGACTGCGCTCTGAATCGCTGTGGAGCGGTCAGGGATGATCTGGTAGCAGCTCTGGCTGGCGCTGCTGAGCAGCCCGCGCTCGATCTCTCGACAGATCTCTGCCAGATCTTCGGTGCGTGGGTCCTCAGCGGTAATCAGCGTGTAATCTGCCAATCGCCCACTGACTTCTCCCATCAGAAAGCGTTTGGCACGGTCGCGCAGCCCGGCAGCCCCAAAGACGGCGATCAGCCGTCCGCCTGCCTGCCCGTTGACAAGCGGGCGCAGCGTGGTCAGTGCCCGCTCCAGGCTGACTGGCGTGTGGGCAAAGTCGACCAGCGCCAGAAAAGACTGGCCAGCGTCTATGCGCTGCATTCGCCCGAGCACTGGCGCCAGCGTCGCTACCCCTCGCTGGATCGCAGAGGGGGAAATTCCCAACGCCAGCGCTGCGGTGGCGGCTGCGGCCACGTTGTACACGTTGAACTCGCCGATCAGTGGGGACTCGATCGCAAATTTTCCTTTCCACCCGTTCAGCACAAAATGGGTGGTTTCTGGCTGGCAACGCACATCGCTGATGGTGACATCCAGTGCAACATCTGGTGTCCGGCCGTTCAGCCCGTAGCAGAGTACGGGCAGCTGCCGTCTGTGGCGTGCCATCTCTTCGTCAAGGACAGTGCGCAGGGCGGTGTAGCTGCCCGGGTCATCGGCGTTGAGCACTGCGGCACGCGGCACGCCAGGCTTGGGAGGAGAGGCAAAAAGTGCCCGAAAGAGCAGCGCCTTGGCTGCCACATAAGCCTCGCGGGTGCCGTGATAGTCCAAATGTTCGTGGGTGATGTTGGTCACCACCGCGAGATCGAAATCCACGGCAGCGACCCGTTGCTGGTGCAGGCCGTGGCTTGTGCTTTCGATCACTGCATAGCGGCAGCCGGCTGCCACCATCTCCTGCAAAAAACGTTGTACTTCCGGGGCATCTGGGGTTGTGACATGCAGCCCTGTCTCGCTGTCGATGCCACGCATCCTGGCACCGACAGTGGTGATTACGCCGACGGAGCCGGCGGGTTCGGCGGAGGTCTGAGTGGCCACCCGCAGAATGGACTCTAAAATGCTCGAAGTTGTTGTCTTGCCGTCGGTGCCTGTGACCCCAACCACAGCCAGCTGTCGGGCAGGAAAGGCGTGCAGGGCTGCGCTGACCAACGCCAGCGCATACCGGCTGTCGGAAACCTGCAGATAGATGAACGAGCCTGGCTGCACATCAGCGACCTGCTGCAGCCTTGACCAGTCATATTCCCCCACGACCGCTACCGCTCCTCGCGCAATGGCTGCAGCAACGTAGCGGTGCCCATCGTGCTGTGCGCCTATGGTCGCCACGAACAGCGCACCTGTGTTGACCTGACGGCTGTCTGCACAGACTGCCACAACTGCAGCCTGAAGCGACGCGTCTGGCCCTGGATAGAGATGGCTGTGGGGCAGGAGTTCAACCAGATTTTGAAGGGTCAACATGTTTTCCTCAAATATCGCGTGGCCCGCGCAGGATCGCCACACCTGCTGCCAGGAGGAGCGCGCCAAACAGGCCGATCACCCCCAACAAAATGACAGGCAGCCGTCTGCTGAGCTCGGCAGCCAGACCGAGCGCGTTCCAGGGGGGAAGCACGTTTGCGGGGAGCTCTGTCGGCATGGTGAAAGGCGTGTTTGCGGGGAGCTCTGTCGGCATGGCGGAAGGCGTGTTTGCGGGGGGCTCTGTCGGCATGGCGGAAGGCGTGTTTGCGGGGGGCTCTGTCGGCGTGGCGGGGAGGATGTTTTCGGAGAGCTCTGTCGGCGTGGCCGATGGCTGGAGAAGATTCGAGGGGGCTGCGGTTGTGCTGTCTGCTGCTTCTTCGGGAGTATTGCGTCGGGCCTGTCCCAGCGCATCTGCGGCTCTCTCCCCGGCGCCGCGGATGCTGGTGCGGGATTCGGAGCCTTCCGGCGTGCTTTCAGCCACCGCTTCTGGGGGGGGGGGAGGGAGCTCTGTCGGGCTTGCTGTGGCCGTTGCAGTGGGTGTGGCCGTCGGTTGCAGGCTGATGCGGACAGGGGTTGGCGTGGCGGTCGGGGGCAGGGTTGCTGTTGCTGTCGGGATTGCGGTCGGGGTTTCAGTGGGGGTTGCCGTGGCAGTTGGGGTTGGCGTGGACGTGGGGGTTGGCGTGGACGTGGGGGGGGGGCTGGGTGTGGAGGTTGGGCTGGGCGTGTGGGTTGGGGTAGCTGTGGCCAGTGCTGCCCGTGCATCACCCAACCTGACTGTCCACCTGCATAGATTGTGCGGGGTGCACGTTCGCTGTTGGCCAGGCTGTAGATCGGCTGGCTGGAAGGAACCCCATCGACTCCAGCGGCGGACCATGTCACGCCATCTCCGACCCAGAGTCCATTCTCACTGGCTGCGACGACCAGTCGTCCGCTGCTGGCCAGGTCATAGTAGATGCTGTCTGGCAAGCCAGCCACACGCTCCCAGTTGTCACCGTCTGTGCTGCGGTAAAGCGCTGTATCGCTGCCTGCATACAGGGCGGTGCGGGCCGCCAGCAGGCTGAACACAATCGAGGTTGTCGGTGTGTTGTTCACCATTTCCCAGCGGGCACCGTCCGGGCCCAGCCGGTAGAGTCCGTTGTGTGTGCCGGCATAGAGGGTCCCTTCGAACAAAGCCAGCGACCGGATACGCCGGGCCTCTCCCGTCAATCCACCGTCCACCTGTTGCCAGGAAACAGCACCGTCGGAGGAGCGGAACACACCGTCGAAGCGGGTGCCGGCATAGATTGTTGTCCGGTTGCCCTCGCGAACTGCATAGAGCACTCCCACAGCGCTGTTGGCGCTCAACAGCTCGCGAAATCCGGCAACTTCAGCCCAGGTTGCGCCGCCATCCTGGGAACGCAGCAGCAGTCCACTGCCGCCGTCGGAGGCATAGGCGATTCGACTGTTGCGTGGATCGAAGGCCAGCGAGGTGATGCTGATGTTGGGGCTCAGGTTCGGTGTGGTGTTGGCCCAGCTGAGCCCGGCATCTGTGCTGCGGTAGATAGCGGCAGGTTGCGGCGAGTTCAGCACCCCGGCCAGCAGTTGATCGGGTGCAGTCAGCCCTACCGCCAGACTCAAGACTGGATTGTCGGTCGGCGCAGTGGTCTGTGCTGAAACCCAGATTGGGAAGAGCAAAACAAAAATGGTGAAAACAATCCCGCCTGTTGTCCACAGCTGCCGGGCCCGCAACACATTCATAGAGTTTCTAGTATACTCTTGACTGCCTTGAACGCTAAATGAGTCAATTTCCAGGGATACATTCGTTGCAGAGGGTGCTCCTCCGCCACAAAGCGGCTTGTTCAATCAAAAGGGCGAGATCGACTCGATCTCGCCCTGAAAAGCTGTTGGTCTGACCCGGTCAGAAAAGGGTCATCAGCAAGCGTGAAGCTGTATTGGCCCAGTCAATGATCATAGGGGGGTAGATGCCGATCCAGAGCACACCAAAGACGCAGATGGCCACCGTGGCCTGTGCGCCGATCCCTGGTGCGCCGGTTGACGGAGCGCCTTCTTCGGTCGAAAAGAACATCAGGCGTGCAACGGACATATAGTAAAAGGCTGAGATGGCCACGTTGAGCAGGGCCATCACTGCCAGGAAGTAGTACTGGTGTTGGACAGTGGCGCCGAAGACAAAGAATTTGCCGACAAATCCTGCGGTCAGCGGGATTCCTATCAGGCTGAGCAAGAAGACAAACATGGAGAGAGCCAGCCAGGGGGATCGCCTGGCCAGTCCGGTAATGTGGTTGTTATCGCTGCCCCCCGACATATTTTCGACCGCCATTACCACCATAACGGCGCCAATGTTGGTAAACAGATAGCCCATCAAGTAGATGAGCATGCCGTTGAGCCCGTTCATGGAGAGCGTTGTCACATCGACCCTGCTGGTGTCGACGACGGCGGCCAGCCCCAGCACAATGTAACCGGCCTGTGCGATGCTGCTGTAGGCCAACATGCGTTTGACGTTGGTCTGACGCAGTGCCATCAGGTTGCCAGCAAACATGGTGAGCACGCTGAGCCCACCCAGCAGAGGGACCCAGAGCACGCTGCTGGAGCCGAAGGCCAGCCGCAGCACGCGCGCCATCACTGCAAAACCGACCGCTTTGGAGGCTGTCGAGAGATAGGCGGTCACCGGGGTTGGCGCTCCCTCGTAGGTGTCGGGGGTCCATTGGAAGAAAGGGGCCAGGCTGGTTTTGAAACCCAGGCCTGCCAGCACCAGAATCACGGCAGGCACGATGGCGCCGTTGAGTTCTTTATTTTCGGAAAAGGCGGTGCCGATCGCCGCCAGATTGAGTGAGCCGGTCGCTCCATACATGAAGGTCATGCCGTACAGCATGATGGCAGAGGCCACCGACCCGTAGAGGAAGTATTTGAGACCTGCTTCGGAGCTGCGCATGTCTTCGCGCAGTGAGCCGACCAGAATGTAGCTGGTGATCGACAGGAATTCGATCGCCACAAAAATGAGCAGCAGGTTGATGGCGCTGGCCGCAAAGGCCAAGGCCACACTGATAAACAGATAAGAAGACCAAAACTCAGCGGCGCCGCTGATGCGCTGGTTGAGGTAGCCTCCTCCTGCGATCGCTGTCAGCAACATGGCTGTATAGACGATAATTTTTATAAACAGCGAAAACGCATCGACATCGACCACATAGGCGGTGGTCTGTGCGTCTCCCCCCAGCTGCACAATCGCCCCTACGAGCCCCAGCAGCAAAAAGAGCACGGTCAGGGCCAGATAGCCGCGGCTGCTGCCTCCTTGTTTGCCGGCAGTGGTATCCAAAATCAAGATCAGCAGCGCACCGACCGAGACAAAAATTTCGGGCAGAAGCGGCGCCAGTGAAGTAAACCCGATTTCCAAAATCGGCCTCCTTTTGCCTTACAGTACGCTCTGGATAAAGTTCAAGACCTGGACAGCGGCACCGTTCAGGTAGTTGAGCAGCGGTGTCGGATAGATGCCGAGGACAAACACCAAGATAATCAGCGGCCACAGGGTCAACTTCTCGAAGGCGACCAGATCGGTAGGCCCGCTGGCGTGCTCTCCGGTCGCTGTGCTCCAGTGGTCGATTTTGGCTGGGTCGTAGGTGCCCAGGAAGACATTCTGGACGATTCGCCAGAGGATATACACTGCGGCAAAGACGATCCCAAGGGTCGCAAAGGCTGCCCAGTAGGTGGTGAGGTAGAAAGCTCCACGGAAGGTGAAGAACTCGCCCCAGAAGCCGGAGAGGCCAGGCAGCCCCAGGCTGGCCATCGCTGCGACCAGCATCAGCCCATAGTAATAGGGGGTCTTGACGCTCAGTCCGCCGAACTTGCTCAGTTCACGCGTGTGGGCCCGCTCGTAGATGACACCGACCAGGAAGAAGAGGGCACCGGTGATCAGCCCGTGGTTGAACATTTGCATTGTGGCGCCGTTGAAGGCCATCGCCGCGCTGTCGAATACAGCGGGATTGCTGAGGTCGTTAAAGCCTGCCGCAGCGGCACCGATCCCCATCACGACGTAGCCCATGTGTGACACCGAGCTGTAGGCGATCAGGCGTTTGAGGTCGCTTTGGGCGATACAGACCAGGGCCCCGTAGACAATGGCGATCGCGCCCAGGGCCACCACCCAATCGGCCCAGTAGGCGGCTGCCGACGGGTACAGTGGAATCATGATGCGCATAAATCCATAGCCGCCCAGCTTGAGCAGGACGCCGGCCAGAATCACACTGCCGGCAGTGGGTGCCTCGGTGTGGGCGTCGGGCAGCCAGGTGTGGAAGGGGAAGCTCGGGACTTTGAAGGCAAAGCCCAGAAAGAAGCCCCAAAAGGCCAGGCTGGTCAGCAACAACGCAGACTGTGGGGGCAGATCTGCGAAGGGACGGGCGGCGGCTGACGCCAAGATGTCGAAGGTTCCTGTGGCAAAGTAGGTGCCCAGAATCGCCAGCAGCATCGCCACCGAACCGATCAAGGTGTAGATAAAAAACTTGATCGAAGCGTAGTTGCGGTTTTTGCCTCCCCAGATGCCGATCAGCAGATACATCGGCACGAGGCTGATCTCCCAGAAGACGTAGAAGACCACAAAATCCAGCGCAATGAAGACGCCGTACATGCTGAGCGCCAACAGGTGGAAAAGCCCGAAATACTCGCGCACACGATGTTTGATCACATAGGCGCTGTAGTAGAGGCTCAACACAGTCAGCAGCGCCGTCAAGAAAATCAACGGCAGGCTCAGGTTGTCCACCCCCAGGTGGATGCTCGAGTTGATCGCCTCGATCCAGGGCACGTTCACGACGAACGCCATCTCCCCCTGGCTGTGGTCGTACCCGGCCAGCATATAAATGCTGAGTCCCAACGGCAGCAGACTTGCCAGCACGGAGCCCCATTTGATCAGCGTTTCATTCCGGGTCATGAAGACCAGGAGTGTGCTGAGCAACGACCACACGATGAGGATGGGCAGAGCCCATTGATTTAGGAATTCCATGAACGTTTCCTCCGCAGACCTTCGATTTGGAATTCAGCGCCGGTTGCCAGAATGTGCAAAAACGGCTTTGAAGACTATACCAGCGTCAAGATCAAAGGCAGCGCATAGAGCAGCAGCCAGATCGTCAACGATACCACCACCGCCATCAGATAAACCTGTACTTGTCCGTTCTGGGTGTTGCGCAACACACTGCCTGCGCGATCCGAGACCCAGGCGACTGCGTTCACGAACCCGTCGATCACATACCGGTCAAAGCGGGCGCTGAGCTCAGCAACCCAGACTGCGATCCGGCCGATCGCATTGATCAGGGGGTCGATCACCCATACATCGTCGATCCAGTACATGAACTTGGCTGCCCCGCGGGTGAAGGCCAGCACAGTGTAGCTGTAGAACTCATCCACCCAGAATTTGCGATGCATCGCCCACCAGAGAGGTCCCAGCCAGCGGCGCAGTGGGTCAATTTTGCCTTCTGGCAGTCCATCTCGATAGACCAGATAGCCCAGCGCCAGGCCCCCCAACGAGACGGCAAAGGAGATCAGGAGCACCAACAGATTGAATTCGGGGTGCGGTGATTTAAATTCGAGCAGTTCGATGTACGGTTCGAGCTGATGTTCGATCCAGTTGGGGAAAAGTGCACCCAACGCTGGAAAATCGACTGGGATTCCAAACCAGCCCAGCACGACCACAAAGGGGGAGATCAACACCAACGGAAGCGTCA
>JAPLGY010000295.1 GCA_026389955.1 Caldilinea sp.
AGTTGGAGCAGCAGACGCGCGCAATTCTTGAACGGATGCACATGCAGCTGCGTCCGACCGCACTGCTCCGCTCGTTGTCTGTCGCCGAACAGCAGATGGTCGAGATTGCCAAGGCGATCTCGCGCGATGTGCGCGTGCTGATTATGGACGAGCCCACCTCGGCGCTCAGCGAGGCCGAGGTCGAAACTCTTTTCGAGATCATTCGGGAACTGAAGCGCAGCGGCGTCGCGGTCATCTTCATCTCTCACCGTCTGGAGGAGGTGCTCCATATCTGTGATCGTGTCAGCGTGCTGCGCGATGGGCAGAATGCCGGCGATGTACAGGTGGCCGATACCAGCCGCGAGGAGTTGATCCGCAGGATGGTCGGCCGTTCGCTCGAACAATTTTTCCATCGCACAGAACATCTGGACAGCAGCGCTGCCAGCGCAGAAGTGGTGCTCGAAGTCCAGAAGATGCACCGACGCGGCAACACGCTCAACCCCGATGCAGTGGTGCTCGACGATGTCAGTTTCAGCCTGCATCGAGGTGAGATCCTGGGGCTGGCCGGGTTGGTCGGCGCAGGGCGTACCGAGCTGGTGCGTGCCATTTTTGGGGCCGATCGCCGCCGCAGCGGCCGCATCTTGTTGAATGGCCGTGAAGTGAACATCCAGTCCCCGGTCGATGCCATCCGGCTGGGAATCGGGTTGGTGCCGGAAGACCGCAAAGCACAGGGGTTGATCTTGGGGCTGGCGGTGCGCGAAAACATGACGCTGGCCCATCTCGACACGTTGAGTCGTGTCGAGTTTGTCCAGCTGGCCACAGAACGGCGTCTGGTCACCGAATACATCGAACGCTTTGAAATTCGTACGCCGAGCATGGAACAGAAGGTCGTCAACCTGAGCGGCGGCAACCAGCAAAAAGTGGTGATTGCCAAGTGGCTGATGCTCAACCCCCAAATTTTGATCATGGACGAGCCGACGCGCGGCATCGACGTCGGTGCCAAGTCTGAAATTTATGAGCTGATGCACCAGCTGGCCACCCACGGCATCAGCATCATCATGATTTCCTCGGAGTTCCCGGAATTGCTCGCCATGTGTGACCGCATCGTCTGTCTGGCCGAAGGCCGTGTGACCGGCGAGCTGCCGCATCGCGAGGCAACCCTAGAGACCTTGATGCATTTCTGCACCCTGCGCAGGCAGGTTGTGTCCGTCAGCGAAGGAGCCGTAGCCCTGTGACGATGAAGCAAAATACCCCATCTGCCCCACGCCCGATCGACTGGACCGCGTACGCCAGCCAGCTTGGTGCCTTGGGGGTCTTGATCGCGATCTGTGTTATCTTTGCGCTGATCGAGCCAGCTTTTGTCTCCTCGCGCAATATTTTTAATGTGCTGCGCCAGGTCTCGATTTATGGGCTGCTGGCGGTTGGCATGACGTTTGTGATTCTGACCGGAGGGATTGATCTTTCAATTGGTTCCTTGCTGGCGCTCGCCGGGCTGGTCTCCGCTGCGGTCTACAAAGGGGGGATGGGGTTGCTCTCGGCCGGCACCGCAGGCCAGGCAGAGGGGTTTGGGCTGGTCGCTGCGATTGCGGCGGCTGTGGCGGTTGGGCTGCTCGGCGGGTTGTTGCAAGGGACCGCCATTGCCCGGCTCAAAGTTCCTCCGTTTATCGTCACGCTCGGGGGGCTCACAGCCTTTCGAGGGGGGGCCTTGCTCTTCTCCAGCGGCCAACCGATCAGCACCTTCACCGACGAGTATAAATTTTGGGGGCAGGGCATGGTGGGACCTGTGCCTGTCCCGGTGATCATCTTTCTCGGTTTTGCTCTGTTGGCCTATGTTGTGCTACGGTATACTCGTTATGGACGCCACCTCTATGCTGTGGGTGGCAACCCGGAGGCGGCTCGCCTTTCCGGGCTCAATGTCAGCCGGATCGTGCTCAGCGTCTACGTCATCACCGGCTTCTTTGCCGGCCTCTCTGGCTTTCTGCTCTCTTCCCGGCTCAACTCGGCGGAACAAGTGGCTGGGGTCGGCTACGAGCTGACCGTGATCGCCGGTGTCGTGATCGGTGGGACCAGCCTGTTCGGCGGAGAAGGCGGGATTTTTGGGACGGTGATCGGTATTTTGCTGATCGGTGTGCTCAGCAACGGGCTGACTTTGTTGAATGTCTCTCCCTACTACCAGCAAATTTTGGTTGGTCTGATCATTGTCTTTGCTGTCTACCTCGACCAGTTGGTCAAGCGTCGCCGCCGGTAGCCCTGCTGTTGTGTGTTTCGCTGCAGTGCGATTCTCAGCCAGTTGCTCTGTAGCGTTCATTTTTTGGTTCAATTTCACAAGGAAAGGTGACTATGCGTAAAAGTTTTGGCATGCGAAGTCTCTACATCGTTTCCAGCCTGATCGTTTTGCTGGCGTTGGTGCTGGCGGGCTGTGCGCCGTCGGCTGCCCCTTCTGCGGGCAGCGAAGCTGCTACCGAGCCTGCCGCTGAAGCCCAGGTCTACCGCATTGCGTTTTCGGTGCCGGCGATGAGCTTCCCCTTCTTCGTGCACATGGAGAAACAGGTGCGGGACGAAGCGGCGAAGATCGGCAACATCGAGATCATCACGCTCGACGGCCAGGACAACACGACCAAGCAGGTGGCTGACTTGGAAGGTGTGATTGCGCTCGGCTACGACGGCCTGATCGTCAGCCCGCGCACCAACGAAGGGGTCGCCCCGGTCATCCAACAGGTGATCGACGCAGGGATCCCGGTGGTCACCATCGACCGCCGCGCCGACGGCGTCAACGGCCTGCTGGCGCATGTCGGTGCCGACAACGTGCTCGGCGGCGAAGCGCAGGGTGAAGCGATCCTGAGCCTCTTCCCGGACGGCGCCAAGATCATCGAGCTGCTCGGCACGCCTGGTGCCTCGCCAGCCATCGATCGCTCTGCGGGTCTGCACAATGTGATCGACCCGGCCGGAAACATCGAGGTGGTCTGTCAGCAGACGGGCAACTTCAACCGCGACGGCGGGTTGACCGTGACCGAGAACTGTCTGGCCTCCAACCCGGATGTGCAGGCGATCGTTGCGGCCAACGACGACATGGCGCTGGGTGCCATCGAGGCAGCCAAGGCTGCTGGCGTCACCATCCCGATCATCGGCTTCGACGCCCTGCCGGAGGCGATCCAGGCTGTCAACGAGGGCACACTCTACGGCTCGGTCGAGCAGTTCCCGGGCGGCCAGTCGCGCACGGCGCTGCAGACGATCATGGACTTCATTGTGGATGGGACAGCACCGGCCAGCGATGTGGTGCTGCTGACCCCCGAGCTGATCAGCCAAGAAAATCTGATGGAGGCCGAGCGCATCGGCGAGGTGCCCGGCATGGAAGCCCCGGCCGCAGAAGCTGCCGTCCCGACCGAGCAGCTGCGCATTGCGTTTTCGGTGCCGGCGATGAGCTTCCCCTTCTTCGTGCACATGGAGAAACAGGTGCGGGACGAAGCGGCGAAGATCGGCAACATCGAGATCATCACGCTCGACGGCCAGGACAACACGA
>JAPLGY010000243.1 GCA_026389955.1 Caldilinea sp.
GCTGGCCGAACTGAGCGACCAGCAGGCGCAGCTGGCCTATCACCAGATCGCCGACGTGCGTGGGGTTTTGACCAACCTGGTTCAGAACGCTGCGTTGGCGGCAGGGGAGGCAGCGGGCGGGGTGCCTCTGCTCTACTCGCCCAACGGGGTGGTCTATCTGGTCCGTCGCAGCCAGTGGCAGGCGCCTGCATTGCAGCCCATCGCCGAAGCGGTGGTGGCCCGTCTGCGGCAGCGCGCGCGGCAGCGTCTTGAAAACAGTTTGACCGGTTTTGGGCGGGACGGCCATGGCATCAAATATGCGGACTACTACCGCCTTTTTTTTGAACCGATCGATCTGATTGGGGTGGGTCTGAAGGCCACGTTGAAGATAGTGAACCCGGCCAAGGCACCGGCTGCGGGCAAACGGTGGGACAAACTCAGCGGCTGGGTGGAGGTCGGGCTTTCTCGCGACCAGATGGACAATGTGCGCGTCGACCAGCTGGCAGAGTGGGCCTATCTTGCGGAAAAGATGGGGCGGGATCTGCTGGGCCGTGAGGAGGTGCCGTTGTGGCTGCTTGACCAGATGGGGCTGGCGGATCTGCGGGAGCTGTTTCTGGCGGTGCCGCGCGACACCCGGGCAGGGGGGGTGGGCTATCACTGGTATTTGGCTGCCGCCCATGCGCTGCACCGGCGGCGTGGGTTGGACCCGCAGGAATGGGAGGATTGGCTGCGCGCCCAGATGCGCGGCCTGGATGTTTAGCTGCGCCAGCGAGTGGTGGCTGTGGCAGGGGAGGGGGATGGCTTCGACGACCTGCGTCGGTATGTAGAACATGTGCTCTCGTTTGGCCCGGTGTCAGGGGCGGGGGCGTCTGAGGTAGCGCGCTTCGCCGTCGAGCTCCACCGCTACGGTGCGGCCAAGACGCGCGGCAAAGCTGCGCTGTGTGCGCTCTGTTCTTCGTCCTACCAGGTCGAAAAACAGCAGGAGGCGGCCAGCCTTTCTGCACCCCAGGTCTACAGCAACAAACTGGGCCTGCACGGAGCCGACGCCTTGCGCAACATCTGCTCGATCTGCAGGCTGGAGATCATGCTGCGCCAGCTGCTGATGAAAAACGACAGCATCAACGGCGGCAAATTTGAGGCGCTCAAAATGCGTTATCTCTACTTCTACCCGGCCTACTTTTTTACGCCGGAGACCCTGCGTCTCTTTCGCCGCATCCAGAACACCCTGCGCGGGGTGAAGTTCACCGAACTGCATCGCCAGCTTTTGGAGCGGATGGAGGGGCGTGAGGGAAATGGGGTGGCGCCGCATCACTGGCAGCATCTGCAAGACCTGATGTTGGAAGCTTCTGACCAGGGGGATGGCAAACCGGATCGGTATCTGCGGATGCGGTTCGGCGAAGACGAGCCCATCACCTTCTTTTTCTTGGGGATTCCCCGGCCGGACCGTGATGCGAAGGATGCCGAGAGCTGGGTGCATCCGGCCTGGCTGGCGCTGCTGCTTCCGCTCTGCATCGACGTCAAGGTTGTGGCCAGCGAGAGTTCGCTGCCGCTCTTCAATGGGGCGGATGAATTTACGGAGACTGTGATCTTCGACGGCGCCCATGCGGCGATCCGCTACCTGCTTGGTCCGTCTCGGGTCAACCTGGACCATGTTCTGCCTTTGCTCAACCGGCTCACCGTCGCCTATTTTATTCACCTGGACGCCAATGCGGGCATGGGGCAAAGGGGCTACGACTACCGCTGGCAGAATCTGCCGCTGCTGGCGCGACGTCTGTCGGAGTCATCGCTCCATGCGTTTCACTATCTCAAAAAATGGCAGCGTTCTGTCAAACAGGAGGGGTTGCCCTCGCACAAAACACAGCGCTATCTGGGCTATCAAGCCTTGCTGGAACGAACCACATCCAAGGACAAAGGAGAAAAAGAGATGAGCCACGCTCGTACTTTGACCGAACTGTACCGGCGATTTTATCGGGCCAGGAGCCATGCGTCTTCTGCTGCGATTTTGCGTCCGCTCACGGTGGCTGCGAATGCGGTGCTGGCTGCGGACCGGCGGCTGTACGGCGATGCAGAGGGGTTGGTGGAGATTGTGCACGGCGAGCTGGCGGGTTTTGTCGACCGTGTGGCCAGCCGGCGGGCCGAGGGGTATGTGCCGCGTGTGGAGATCGACGGGCAGAAACGGATCGACCATGCGGCTGTCCGGCAATTTGCTGCATATTTTGTCAACGACCTCTTCTACACAGCGCTGCGCGGGGATGTCAGTGCGCTGCGTGGGCGTCAGCTCAACCTTTTGAAAAACGCCTGTGAAGTTCTCTATCGTGACCTGCAGCAGCAGGACTGGGCCGAGCGCACCGCAGCCGAGGAAGAAGCGAGCATGGAGCTGGAAGAGATCCAAAACTGAGACAGACCCGTCGTTTGTCGTCTATCGTGTTTCATCTGTCATTAGTCTAGAAAGAGAGAGAAGATCATGAGTGCACTCAACCCACGGGGCTTTCCGGTCGAAGTACCGGCCAAGCCGTCCGGCTATTATGCCCATCTGGTGATGTTGCGGGTGACGGAGAGCTACCCGCTGTTTCAGACAGACGGGGAGCTCAACACTGCGCGTGTGGCGGCAGGGGTGGTGGACCGCACCCCGATCACGCGGCTGACCATTTTCAAACGCAAGCAGACCACGCCCGAACGGCTGATTGGGCGCGAGCTGATGCGTCGGTACGGTCTGATCAGCGCGGAACCGGTCTTTGACTCGAAAGAAAAGCGGGGCGAGGATGGGAGCGGGCTGCCGTTTGACGAATACAACGTCAAATTTTGCCAATGGACGCCGGATGCGATCGCCTACGGGTATGCGATTGGGGACAGCGGTTCTGAGCGCAGCAAGGTTTTGAGCGACACGGGGTACTCGGTGACTGCGTACGACGACAGCCATCAGGCTTTTACCCTCAACGCGCCGTACGAGAGCGGCACCATGAGCCAGCGTGGGGAGGTCACCAGCCGGATCAACGAGCAGGACCATGTGGTGCCGCAGGTGCTTTTTCCGACGGTGCTGACCACGCGCGACCTGACCTTGCCGCTTTTTCGCTATGTGCTCAACAACGTGCTGCGCACCCGGCGGTATGGGGCACAGACCACGCGGACGGGGCGGGTGGACAACCGGCTGGTGGCGATTGTGCTGTGTGACGGTGAAATCATGAGCAACCTTGCGTTGACGCAGCGGCTCTACGACGTCCTGAAGGGGCAGGGGGTGCTTGCTCCGCCCGACCCGATCGACCCGGTGGTGGCTGTTTCGGCGGTGCAGCAGCTGCTTCCGCAGATGGTGGCGGAGGACGGGGTTGCGGTCACCCAGCTGCTTATCGGGGACAGCCTGACTGCGCTGCTGCACGACCTGGCTGCTGAAACGGCCAGCGAGTCTGGCATGCGCGCCTTGCTTGAGGCTGCGTTTGAGTCCAGCAAAACCTATCACGACACCTGGCTGGCCAAGACCCGGTCCAAAAAATAGGAAGGAGCCCGTGCGATGCACGTAACGTGCTGCAGATTGACCCTTCATGAAAACCTGTTTTATGCCACTCGGGAGATTGGCCGTCTGTATGAAACCGGGCGGTATCTGCACAACTATGGGCTGACCTATGCGTTGGGGCTGGCTGCTGCGCCCTATTACAACGCTCGGGCGGCCCCGAACTATGCCGACGACCTGGCGTCGTTGAACGAAAGAGCGGTCTATGTCACGCCGGCTCGTCCGCAGGAAATCAGCTTTGAGCTGAACACCTTCAAATATGCGGACAACCGCTATCGGGTCAAAATGGAACAATCGTCGCGCAACACCCCGAGTTTTGGCCGTGCCAAAGAAGTGGCGGCGGGGAGCACCTTCACCTTGGCTGTGCTGGGCGTGCGACCGGTTGCGATCCCGCGTTGGGTCCGGCTGGGGAAATGGATGAGCAAGGCGGCGGTGGAGGTGACGGGGGAGTTGGCTGTACAGAAACAAGGGCAGGGGCTTTTCGAGTCAGACTGGCCGCTCAACCCGCTCGACCTGGATGGGGAGAGCCGTGTGCTGGCCTACGACCTGATTTCGATGCCGCCGGTCAGCTTGTTGGACAACGTCCAGCTTTCGGGACCGTACTGGCAGCTGACCGATGGGAGCCGTCTGCCGGCGCATCTGGCCTATCGTTTTCCGAAAGCGTGAGGGGACATTGGGTCTCTCTGTGCCTGTCGGCTGGGTGCAGTCGGCAGGCGTCTGGCGATGGAGAATTTTATGACGACAACTGCGGTTCGCGCATTGGTGTTGGACATGATGGCGTTGGAAGAGGGATTTTTGCCGCTGCTGGCGGGTGAGCTGGCGCATGCTGCTTTTTATGCGATCGTGGAGACGATTGATCCGGTGCTTTCGCAGCAGATGCACGATGCACAGGGGCGTTCGGCCTTTGCGATTTCTCCGCTGTACGGGTATTGGCGCACGCCGTACGACAGGAAGATCAAGGTACACAGCGGGCAGGGTGCCTGGATGCGGGTCAGTCTGCTCGACGACACGCTTTTTGAGGTATTTCAGAAGCACCTGTTGAGCAGCCCGCTGCCCACGATTCAGATAGGGCGCATTCCGTTGGCGATCACCCAGGTCTACGGTGCGCCGGGCAGCCATCCGTGGTGTGGGTACACCACGGTGGAGCAGCTGGCGGCATTGGAGCCGGGAGAAGAGCGGTGGACGGTAGAATTTGCCAGCCCGACGGCGATTCGTTGGGGCAGTGCGGACAACGCGGCGCGGCGCATTGAAATTTTTCCGCAGCCGCGCATGATCATGGCGGGTCTGCGTGCGCGCTGGGATCGGCTGACGGGTGAGCAGTGGGGGCGGGACTTTGAAGAGTGGGTCGAGCGCAATGTCATCGTTGGGGCGGTGCGGCGCTGGCAGATGGAGAGCTTCACCTATCAGCGTCAGCAGTATCGTGGGGGGATTGGCGTACTGGACTATCAGCTGTTGGATGGTGGGCGCAGAGAGCATCTGGCGCATCTCAACCGGCTGTTTCATCTGGCGTTTTACACTGGGGTTGGCTACAAGACAACGATGGGGTTGGGGCAGGTTCGGCTGATATGACCGAGATGGATTCATCGGATCTGCTGCCAATTTCATATTTAAACCAGTATGTCTACTGTGCGCGGCGTTTTTGGTACACATATGTAGAAGGGGAGAAGCAGGAAAACGAGCATACCGTGCAGGGGGTGCTCAACCATGAGCGGGTGCATACGATTGGGCAGGAGCGGAGTGAGCCGGGGGTGTTGTTGCGGCGCAGTGTGCATGTGTACAGCAGCAGGTTGGGGCTCAGCGGGATTTGTGACCTGGTCGAAGAGCGGGAAGGGGGGGCCTTGACGCCAGTAGAATACAAACAGGGCAAGCGTGGGCGTTGGCGCAACGACCATGCGCAGCTCTGTGCGCAGGCGCTTTGTCTGGAAGAGATGACGGGCTGCAGGATTGAGCAGGGGTTTTTGTTTTATTTCAGCGAGCGTCGGCGTGAAGAAGTGGCATTCACGGCGGAGCTGCGGGCGTTTACGGTGGAGTTGGTCCAGAGGATACGGGACACGCTGGCGCGGGGGGAACGGCCGCCGCACACCGAGCAGCCGGCGCGCTGCAAGGGCTGCAGTTTGTACGACATATGCCTGCCGGTAGAGAGCAGGTTTTTCCAGAGTGCCGGGTCTGCCTGACCTGGGAAGTTTCATGCGTTTTTTTGAGGAGGTACATGACCACCTTATATTTGACAGAGCCGTACAGTGTTGTTCGCAAAGATGGGGACACCTTGGTTGTGAACGTACCGGAAAACAAAGAGAGTGGTGTGCCGAAGCGGAGTGTGCGGGTCCCGATGCACCAGGTTGAGCAGGTTGTTGTGTTGGGGGACAGCACGGTGACCACGCCGGCGTTGTTGGCGCTGCTCGAACAAAGTGCGGAGATCTGTTTTTGCGACTATTG
>JAPLGY010000568.1 GCA_026389955.1 Caldilinea sp.
GAGCACCGAAACGCCCTAACCATCATTACACCTCCTCGCTAAAATTGGCGCTGTGCCGCACAAAAAACCAGTAGCCAGCGACCAACACAACAACACTTGTCAGAAAAGTCCGCAAAAAAAAGTCCAAGTCCGTGCGATAGCCCCAGTAGAGCAGGTCCCGGTACATATTGACCAGCGATGCGATGGGGTTCAGGATGTAGACCAGACGCTGGATATCGACGGTGAACCCTGCAACGGTATAAGAAACTGGCAGCATGTTGGCTGAATAAAAAACCGGGGTCAAAAAAAACCAGGCCAGCATGACCACATCCATCACGATCAACGTATCGTGGTAGTAGACCTGCAGCGTGCTCAAAAAAAAGACAATTCCCAACGTAAACATCGTCTGGATCAGGATGACCGCCGGCAGCAGCCAGATCCAGGGGCTAAAGTCGATCCGGAGGATCACAATCGCTGCAAACAGCAGCAGCAAGGCCAGGAGAAAATTGACCAGATTGGCCAGGATCGTTGCGATCGGCAGGACCTCAGTGGGAAAATGCACCTTTTTGATCAGATGGCCGTTGGCGACCACGCTGTTTGTCCCAGTCATCATGCTGGCTGAAAAATAGTTCCAGGCCAGGATCCCGCTCAACAAAAAAATCGGATAATTTTCGATGGTTTGATCTCGAAACAGAACCAGCGAAATCACCGTGAAAACCGCCATCAGCCCCAAAGGATTCAGCAGGCTCCACAAAAAGCCCAGCACACTGTTGCGGTAACGCGATTTCAAATCGCGGACCACCAGGTTGTAGATCAGGAACCGATAGTTCAACAACAAAGATGCGCGCCCTCCCACAACATGCAGCGCCTGCAAAGGGCCGGTGGTGAGGGGGGGCGGGTTGGAGTCGGAATGGTTCATACCCAGCTCTCAAACGGTCTTTTCATGTGGTTCGTCACGAACAATCCACTTGGGAGTTCCAGCCGGTGGGTTATCCAGGAGATCCAGATAGATTTGGGCGATCATGCGGGCAGCTCGGTTCCAATCATACTGGTCGCCGGCCCGCTGACGCAGTTTTGCCCCCAGCTCGGCCCGGCGACCGGGGTCCTCGACCAGGGCGATCAGCGCTGTGGCCAGGCTGGCGGCGCTGCCCCGTTCTGCATAGACGCCCTGTTCGCCAAGATATTCGCGCGCCACGGGGGTCTCAAACGCCACGGTCGGCAGCCCCAACGCCATGTAGTTGAGCAGCTTGCCTGCCCCTTCTGTCAAACTCAGCTTGGGAGCAACCGCCAGATCCCCCAATTTCAAATAAGCTGGTGCCTGATGATAAGGAATTCGTCCGGTCAGGACCACCCGATCGGCGACACCCAGTTCACCAGCCAGCCGCTGGTACCGTTCTACACCCGGAAAGCCCATCAAGAGCAGGTAGACGGTTGGGTGCAGAGAACGGATCTGCTGCATCGCCTGCAGCAACAGGTCGGTGCCCTGGTACTGCGCCAACAACCCCAGGTAGACAATCACCGGGGCCGTAGCCGGAATTCCCAGCCGAAGGCGTTCGGCAGAACGGGCTGAATGCTCCGTTGGCTGCAAGGGAGCAAAGGTCTCAACGTCGACGCAGTCAGGCAACGGCCGAATCCGTGCGGCGGTGCAGCCAAAGGACTCCACCAAAATACGCTCAGCATTTTTTGAACTCGTCAGGGTGATGTCTACACTGCGATCGATCCACTCTTCCAGTTTCCGCAGCGGTCTGTAGACACTGCTGGAGCGCTGCAGAAATTGATGATCGATCA
>JAPLGY010000373.1 GCA_026389955.1 Caldilinea sp.
CGGCGGCCAGCCCCTGGCCGGCGATGGCTTCCAAGACACCGTCCAGGGTCGGGCGGACAAACGTTTTGGTAAAGACACCGATCTCGATCATACGCCTCCTTCCACATCGGCCAGCGCGACAGGCTGGCCCCTTTCGACCGAGCGGGCGATCGCCACCATCGCCCGCATGGCAGCAATGCCATCTTCCAGGGTAGCGCCCTGCTGGGGCTGGCCGTGCAGGATCGTGTCGGCGAAGCCCTCTATCTGCAATTTGTAGGTGTAGGCGTCTTCTCCCAGCACGCGGTGGTACTGGCGGTCGGCGGCGGAGAAGCATTCGACATGGCTGGCCTTGTGGTACCAGGGCAAAGAACCGCGCGCAGTGACGCTGCCTTTCTCTCCAAAGACCTGGAATCCCTCCTCAAAATCCCCCTGGATCGGCACGATCAGATCCAGGTGGCCAAGTGCGCCGCTGGCAAAGTCGACGGCGACGAACCAGCCGTAGGCATGAAAGCGGTGGATGAAGCGGGCCTGCACCTGTACAATTTCGCCGGCCAGGTAGCGGGCAGTGTCGACCAGATGGCTGCCGTGGGTGAGCATAAAATAGCGCTGTTTGTCGGCTTTGGGGTTGCCGTGGGGCCGCAGCGCGGCCGCACTGGCCAGCGGGATCGGCTGCAGGTTGTCGGTCATCGTATACCGGTAAAAGGAATCGTAGTACCAGGCTTTGATCGCCATGACCTGCCCGATCTGCTCGTGGACAAATGTGCGGGCGAAGGCGATGCCGGGGTCGAAACGCCGGTTGTTGCCCACTTGCAGAAGACAGCCTTTCGAGGCAGCGGCCTGGCGCAGCGTCTTGCACTCTTCAATGCTGACACCCAACGGCTTTTCGACCAGCACATGTTTGCCCGCTTCTAACGCCTGACGAGCCAGCGCCACGTGATACTGGTCAGAGACCGCCACAACCACAGCGTCGATCTCTGGGTCGGCCAGCAGGGCGCCATAGTCGGTGTAGACGCGCTGCGGCTGGTGGACAGCGGCCATCCGCTCCAGCAGGTCGGTGGCAGCGTCGCAGATCGCAACCAGTTCAGCGTTGCGTGCCTTGCGTGTGGCTTCCAAATGGGCAAACTGAGCGATCGGCCCAGCACCCAACACGCCGACACGCAGACGTTTTTCCTCTTTGGGGCGCATACAGTACCCTGTCTTTGGAGGGCTCAGCCGCCCTTGGCTTGGTTCGATTGTGCTGTCTCCTGGGCGTCGCTGGATCGGCCACCCTCATGGCCCAGGACGGTTGCTCATCCTTGTCTCGATTGTACCACACCGCCGGCCGATCGGGGAAGCCCCTTGAGCCAGCGAATCGGCCTCAGCAAAGTGGCAGGACAGAAAGGGCGAGCTGGGAAGCCGACCCAGCAGCCGGCTGCGCAGCTGTTCGTAGAGCGCGGTGGTGGCTGGCTCAGGAGGGACTCCAAGCTCTTGCCGCAGAATCTGGCGGCAGCGCTGGTAGTGTTCGATCGCTGCTGGCAGGCGCCCCTGTTGCTCCAACAGCCACATCTTCTGGCGGTGAGCCATTTCGTTCCAGGGCTCCAACTCGAGCAGCCGGTCGACGTCGGCCAGCACAGAGGGTGTGCCGGCGTCGCTGCGGTCGGCGACCACGGTGGCCAGTGTCTGGACGGCCAGGGTGTGCAGCCGTTCTCGGGTCAAAGAGGCCCATTCCTCGAAGGGAGCAGCCTGGAAGACCTGAAACCCCTCCAGAAACTCGCCGACATAGGTGGCCACGGCTGCCCTGCGCACGGCAGGTGGGTTGTGGGGGGCACAGCCTTCCTCCAGACGCAGGACGTCGATCTGGATGGCATCCACCGGGTCGAAATAAACTGCCTGACGGTTGATCTGCAGGACATCTGGCAGGATTCGACGCAGCCGGTAGAGTGCCTGACGCAGATTGGTCAGGCTGTCCACCTCGCATTTTTCGGGCCACAGCAGGTCAGCCAGGGCAGAGCGAGAAGAAGGGCGCCGTTGCAGCGCCAGATAGAAAAGCAGCGCCTGGTCTTTGGCCAGCAACCCGCAGATCGGGCGGTTTCTGAGTAAGATCAGGGGACTGCCCAACATGTACAGTGCAAGCATCGATACCTCCCCAAGGGTAGCGCAAACAAACTGTTCGTTTGTGAGCATAGCAACCCAACGTATCGAAAACGTATCGAGACGGTTGATCCCTAGATGGAGATGCGGGGGGCTCTCTGCGGGCAGAAGCGGAGCGCTTTCTGCTGAAGAAGAGGGGGAGGGGCGCGGCTCAGCCCAACTGGCTGCGCTCCACAAAACCGGCAAACCGTTCACGCAGAAAGTGGTAGTCGAGGGAGACGGTTTCGTCGATCTCCCAGACCTGGCGGCAGGCGGCCAGAATGGCTGTTTTGTGCGAATGAACTGTGGCCAGACTCACCACCAGCTGTTCTGCGACCTCCTGCGGGCGCAGGCCTCCTGCAAAGGCCTGGAGCGTTTCGCGTTGGCGCTGGGTCAATCGCTCGTACACTTGACGACACAGGTGGTCGTCGGCAGCGCGCAGCCAGCCAAACTGTTGAGCGGCGACCTGGCTGGGGGTCTGCGCCAGTGCACGCAACGCCGGAAAGTAGGCCCCCCACGGTGCCAACGGCACCTGCACCAGCGTCACGCCGTCGGTGGCCGCAGCGTGCATCACCGCCCCGCCGCGGGCTGTAGCCTGAAATTCGTCGGGGGTGAACAGGTGCCAGATGCGGTCGTGGTGGTCGCACAGCAACGTTGCCGCTGAGATCGTCAGCAGCGCCACCATGCGCCGTCCGCCGGCGACGCAGATATGCAAGGCTCGCCCATCTTCTTTGAGCCCGACAAGGGTGTGGCGCACCGTCTGCCAGACTGCATCGGCGTCCTGTTCGCTGCGAATCTCACGCAGCGGTGCAGCCCCGCGCACAATGGGAACCTTGTGCAAAAAACAACGTCTTCCTTGGTACTGGCCGTTGGCAAACTCGCGCCCGAGCACCTGCAAGGAATGGCGGATCCGTTCGTTGCTGGCCGCCAGATGCAGCACATAGACCTCGCCGATGTGCTCCCCACGTGCCAACAGGGCGTCCAAGGCAAAGGTGACAACCTGGGGTTGCCCTTCCAGGGTGGCAATCAGGGCACTTGGTTCCGACATGGCTGGAGTGGACGTCTTCATAAGGGTGCCTGTTGTTTTTTAGACCCCAACTTGGTGCAGAGGTCTCTGATGTTTGACATCAAATTTGGCGAGATTGGTCATGTTCAGTCGATCACAACAGGCAGATACAAGTTTTCCGTCGGGAGTTCAGCCGGCAGCGGCACTGCCGGCAGCGCCTGTTGTCCAAAAGGCGCGCTGTTCCTGCTCAACACAGGGGCTTCCAGAATCTCTTTTGCAGGGTTTGTGCTGTCCACATTCTGCGCGCCGCTGCGTGCGGAATTCGAGTTCACCTCGATCGTAAGCCGATACTCGGCAGCACTGTATCCGTAAACCTCGATCTGGTATTCTCCATCGGTCTCGGCCGTAAATGTGAGCGCATCTACAGCTGCATTGGCCAGGTTGCTGACATAAGGAGACGCATTCGAATTCGGCGGCCAGATGTAAAGGTCAGGGTCGCCGTGAATGGGCACCACCGTGACGGCCATTGCTGTGCCTGCTTTCACTGTGTAGCGATAACTGCGGGCCAGGTGACGCCCAATACGGTCTGTGGGCGGGACATAATTGATGGTGGCCCGGTAGGGGAAGTTCCCAATATTTCCGCTGCGATCTGCGACCCAGGCATGCAGGTACTTGATCCCTGGGGAGGGCAGCA
>JAPLGY010000728.1 GCA_026389955.1 Caldilinea sp.
CAGTCCTGCTTCGAGGTAAATCGATTGACCTGGGTGTATCCAGAGTAATGGCTATTGGTGGCGCAGCAGGTTCCCACGGAGGAGTAGGAGCCCCTGGTCGTATCCGTATCGAGTACTGCGAAACCCTTTCTGGCACAACCAATCCGGCTGCCAGCACGCAAAAACTGACCTGTTACGCCGCCGAGCAGACGGAATCTGCCCCCCACACGACCGGGCGCCTCAACCTGCCCGAGAACATCTCCACCAGCAAGACCTATCCTGTGCAGTACGCCCGCCGCCTGCTCTTCAGCGCGGCTGCCAGCCAGACCACGACCCTGCGTGTCCCCGCCGGCATGGCCAGCACGGCCATGCTCCAGGCACTCGCCAGCGGGCTGCCGGCGAGTGCCAGCTTTGCCCTCGACATCGGCGCCGACAGCAGCACCGAGTGGGCGGGCACGGTCGCCAACGCCAGCACGAACACCAGCCCCGACCTGGCTGCTGCGTTCAATGCCTGGTGGGTAACGCAGGGCGCGCCGGTCACG
This sequence comes from Caldilinea sp., assembly GCA_026389955.1. Next base: position 522 of record JAPLGY010000728.1, read on the forward strand.
GGCACGCTCGACGTGCCGGTCAAGGTGACGATGTCGCAGCCGGGGCAGGTGCTGCTCACCAATCTCCAATTCACCACTGCCGGCAGCAAGCAGCGTATGCTGCGCCTGAATGCCGGCGCAGCCACGCAAGCCACGCTCGACCTGGCGCTGGGCGGCAGCGGGCAGCGGGCCGTCAGCGTCGCCGTCGATGTGGGCGCCGACGGTTCACTTGACTGGACGAGCAGTGTCAGCACGACTTTGCCCGTGCGCCTGACAACGGGGAACCTCTCCGCTGCCCTCTCCGGATATCTTGCCGGCAGGAGCGGGCGGGTCGATGTGCCGATCCGCATCTTCGTGGCGCCCGACGTGCCAGTCACGCTCTACGACGCCAGCATCACGCGGCAGCCGGCCGCCGATCTGCGGGTGGCCGGGCTGGTTGCCGCCGTCAGCGCGCCGGCTGCCCAGCGGCAAACTGCTGCAGCTGGCTACGAATCTGGTGACCTCGTGCCCCTCAGCACGACTGTGACCAATTCTGGCAGCAGCGACTCCGGCCTGCTGACCGTTGCCTTCTTCGCCTATGCTGCTGGATGGGGAGATTGGTATATCGGCAGCGCCTTTGTCGAGAATATCGCACCTGGCGGCAGCGCACAGGCCACAGCGGAGTGGAATACCCTCGGCTTCAGCGGGCCTGTGACGGTGACCGCTGTCGTCAATCCGTACGACAGCAGCACAGAAACGAACTATGCCAACAACCGCACCACCACCACAGTGCAGGTCGATCTCTTTGCGCAGGGTGATGTCAACGGCGACAGCAGTATCAATGTCATTGACCTCCAGCGGCAGATCAACATGATCTTGCACGCCATCCCACGTGACCCTGCCCTGTATCCAGACAAAGAATGGCTGCGCGCCGATCTCGACGGCAACACCGTCTGGAATGTGCTCGACTTGCAGCGGCTGATCAACCTGATCCAGACACAGTGACGGACTGTTGTCCAGGCCGGCAGGTTTCGGGTTCATTCACAAGTGG
>JAPLGY010000280.1 GCA_026389955.1 Caldilinea sp.
CAACCGCTGCGCCAGGCTGGCGCGCGCGGAGAGCTCGGCGCGTATCAGCAGTTCGTGCAACCCCTGGGCAGTCAGCGCATCGCCGCCACGACCCCAGCGCAACGGTGCCAGCGGAAAACCGCTGAAGCGGGTCTCTGGCTCTACCAAAGTGAGCAGATCCAGATGGCGGCGTTCGGACACTGGATGGCCCGCCTGAACATCCATCATCACACTGACTATGTCCTCCTGCTTCTCTTCGCTCAGGATCGTCGCTTTGAAATTGAACTGGAGGTAGTGGTGTTGTTCGCTCCGCTCCTGCATCTTGGGGACGAGGTCGAGACGGGCGTTGGGCAGGAGGACCTGTTTGTGTGCCAGTTCCACCAGCCCACGTTTGTCCAGCCGCACATGGTTGATATACCCGGCTGCACAGGCCGGCTGCTGCGCCACCAGATTCGCGATCTTGTCGACAATCGGGTGGTGGACGCTCAGCGCCAACGCGGTCTCAGCGTCCCCCGCAGTGGACTCCATGTCGAAACGTAGGTGTAGCGAGTCCTCTACGCCCAGCTTTGCAGCCATTTCCTCGGGCAGCAGCACTTCGTAGACGCCAAATGCAGGCGGCGCCACGACACTGCCTTGTTGCTCCAAAAAATCGAGCACAAAGCGCCCCAAATCAAAACGCTCGTGGTGGAGATCGCTCATCGCCGTTTCTTTATTCCGTGCTGAAGTCCTCGCCAAATAGAGCTTCGTCGTACTCCTTCATCTCCTGGTAGGCGGTGCGCGCCTTGACCAGAGCGTCGCCCAGCTCACCCATCTTCACGGACAGATCCGCTGTACTTTGTGCCTGACGCCAAATTTCGAGGACGATTTCCTCGAAATCGCGCTCGTCGGACAGCTGCCCCAGGATAAGATCCATCTCACCGATGACCAATTCAAACATATTGAGCTTGCGGTCGAGAATGTCGAGCACATACTCCTCGAGGGTGCCCTGCGCGGCCAGGTTGAAAATGTCCACCGGCAATGTCTGGCCGATCCGATGGATGCGCCCAACGCGTTGTTCGATGCGCTGCGGGTTCCAAGGCAGGTCGAAGTTGACCAGCACACGGCAGAACTGGAGGTTGCGTCCCTCACCGGCAGCCTCGGTCGAGAGCAGCACATCTGTCTTCTCGCTGAATGCGCGGATCGCTTGATCCTTCTGGGCTGGGGTCAGCCCGCCGTGATAGAGTGCAAAGTCGATGCCCCACAACCGCATCTGCTGTGCCAACAGCTCTTGTGTGGCGCGAAACTGGGTAAAGATCACGACCTTCCCCTGCCCGGCTCCGGCGGCGCGCTGCGCATCCAGCAGCTTGCGCAGCGCGTCGGCTTTGGCGGTTGTCCGAACAGCATCCGCCTCTTCTGCCAGTCTCAACAGTTCGCTGCGATAGGTGCCGAGCCCTCTCACCTCAGCCAGCGAACGCAGCGTCGTGCGCGTGGCAGCAACACTGCTCCCAGTTTCCAACAACAGTGTGCGCACGCCCCAGCGATGGGCGTTGGAGACTGTTTCGTCGCTCAGCATGTGACGCCCCAGGTCGACGATGGCATCGTAGATTTGCTGTTCGTCGGCGTGCAGAGCAATCCGCACAGTGTGGGCCCGGCGCGGGGGCAATTGCAGATGGATCTGGCTGCGCGAGTGGCGCACCATCACGTCGCTCAACAAGTCACGCAGCAGGCCGCGGTTTTTGGGCAGCCGTGGATCCCCACGCACGACAAACTCTCTTTGAAATTCTTTGGGACTTTTCAACTGCCCTGGCTTGAGCACCGTCACCAAATTGTACAGCTCGGCCAGGCTGTTCTGGACCGGCGTGGCGGTCAACAACAAAATGTAGCGCTTTTTCAACTCATTGACCAGCTTCCAGGTCACCGAGGTGCGATTTTTGAGGTGATGCGCTTCGTCTACAATCACCAGGTCGTACAGCGCTGACGTGATCTTCTCACGGTGCTCAGGGCGCCGTGCCGTCGCCATCGATGCGATGACATATGGGAAATGAAGCCAGGCTTCTGGCCCTTGCTGGCGAAAGCGTTCGTCGTTGTAGGTGACAAATTCGGTAATCTTGAACTTGGAAGCCAATTCCTCGTTCCATTGCTCGACCAACCCCGACGGGGTGAGGATGAGCACACGCTGCACCATCTGACGCAGCAGATACTCCTTGAGCACCAGCCCAGCCTCGATGGTCTTGCCCAAACCGACCTCGTCGCTGAGCAACCCCCGTCCCCGAAAGCGGCGCAGAACCGTGCGCGCAGCCCGAATCTGGTAGTCGAAGGGCATAAAGTCGATGGCATCCAGTGCCAACAGGTCATCGAAGCCAGCGACCAGCCCCAGGCGCAACGCCATCAGCCGCAGCTGATACGTGTGCAGATCCGCAAGCCTGCCCTCCGCAACGTTGTCCAAAATTGCAGCAGCACCGGGCACCAGATTGAAAGTTGGTGTGACGGTTGCAGACGGCACCGCGTTTGTAGAGGGCGACCGGGTCACTTTTGTCGGCACAGCGGCTGAACAAATCCTTTGGCGAGCTGCCTACCTCTTCCAATATGGGGTTCCTGACTCGCAAAATGCGTTGGCAAAAATCCCCATCACATAGTATACTGTCGCGCTAAAAATCGCACAACGTTTCTGCAATTCTGTGTCTGTCCTGCGTCGTTCAGACACAGTTGACGGAGCGGTGGCTTTGCGTTATCTTTGCTGGCTGTATGTGATTGGTCCGCATAGGGATGTGAGGAGAAACAGTGATGACGATTTCGACCCGCAGTATCGTGGTGGCCGGCGCGCTGATTGCCATTTCCGCCGTGCTGTCTTTGACCGGGCTGGGATACTTCCCGGTTCCGAATGTGACTGCCTCGGCGACCATTTTGCACGTGCCGCCGATCATCGGCGCTGTGCTGGAGGGGCCAGCCGTCGGGATGTTGGTCGGGCTGGTTTTTGGGGTCGACTCGCTGGTCAAATTCGCGAGCGTGGTGTTGTCCGCACCGGCCTATGCAGCGGCACCTCTCTGGCAGGGATGGCTGGCAGCGATCGTGATCATTCTGCTGCCCCGTCTGCTGATCGGGCCTGCTGCCTGGCTGGTCTATCGAGCGCTGCGTCGCGGCAGCCCGATCGTGGCCCTTGCCGCAGCCGGTGTGGCCGGCTCGCTGGCCAATTCTGTGTTGGTGCTCGGGTTTGCCATCGGGCTGCAGGTCTTTTCAGTCGATGTGCTGATCGGCGTCATCCCGCAGATTGTCTTCGAAGCGGTGCTGTCAGCGGTTATCACAGTGGCTGTAGTGGCAGCCTGGCACCGCCTGGGCAGCGGGCGCGGCGGATCGTCGGTCTGAGCCGCGCCCGCTGTCTCAAACCGTCCTGGTCAGCTCTTCCAGAAAACGGTCGAGCTGGGCGGAGACAACCTCAGGCTGTTCCAGCAACACATTGTGCCCTGCCTCGGCGACCAGGCAGAGCCGGCTGCCTGGGAGCGCCGCGTGCAGCGCCTGACTGAGCTGGGGGGGCGTCATGCGGTCTTGCTCGCCACAAAGAATGAGCGTCGGTGCCACCAGCTGGGCAAGCCGGCCGCGAATGTCAAACGCCTCTACAACAGCAAAATCGTTGTGGAGGCTCTGGGCGTCGTACTCGCGCAGATGGTGCAGATAGCGGTCCTTCTCTTCTGGGTGGGTCGCAGGGTGGTAGGAGGCCTCGACGATCTGGGCGGTCGTGCCCCAGTAGTCGTGAAGAACCCCAGAGAGCAACGCCGGAGAGACCTTCATGCGCGCCCCAGCCCCGATCACGGCGATGCCCGCCAGACGATGGCTGTAAGCAGTGGCAAAGTCCAAAGCGATGGCCCCCCCCAACGAGTGGCCAGCCAGCACAAACCACGGCAATTCCAGCGCGTCAACAAAGTCGCGTACAACTTCGCTGTAGGCGCTGATCGAAGCACAGGCTGGCAAGGGCGACGCCCCATGGCCAGGCAGATCGAGCGCGTAGACAGCTGTGGCTGGCAGATGACGCACCTGGGGAGGCCAGATCAGATGATTGGCGCCGGCACCATGCAGCAACACCAACGGCGGACGCTCCACTGCAACCTGGCGCCCGTACCTGCGAAACGCCAGGGTTCGGTTGCCCACAACAATTGTTTCCATAAAAAGAGAGTCTCCTCTGAACAGCTGGGGTCAGATTGATGTTATTGTATCGTACACCTGCCAGTTTTGCATAAAAGATACGCTGTCGCATAATCGGTAGAAGAGCGATTCAACAAAAACAGGAGGTTGAGGGCAAAATTTCTTGCCTTCAAGCAGGGAGGAAGAGCCTCCGCCACTTCCAAGCGAAATCGTAATCCCCTGTATTTGCATTATACTGCTCCTTGTTGTACAATGTTTTATATGAGTAATTTGCAAAAATATAAACACAATAAAAATGTTGCGTGCCCTTTGGGTTGACCGCGCACCTCGTTTCTGCGGCTCGGGGAGCATCCCTGTCTGTGATTCAGCAGCATATAGAACAACACCTCCTCCCCTTGCTGTGGTCACGTTGAGAAGGCAAATCGTCCGTAACCGCACCGGACATCTCGACGACTGCTGTTGATTTTTATCAGGAACGTCAGGGCTGACGTCCCCAGCTTTCGCACCGAGGAGGAGGTTGCACCGCAGGTGGAGCTTGAAACTGCCTGATGACTTTGGCCAACTGGATCACTGTGGCGCGTTTCCCGTTGCTGATCGTCCTGGTCTGGGGAATCTCTGGGGATGGGCTGACCGGACGCCTTCTGGCTGTTCCCGGGGTGATGTTGCTGCTCGGGTTGGATGCAGTCGATGGCATTGTGGCACGCTGCCGCCAGGAGGCGACCCTGTTGGGCAGCGTGCTCGACATTGCCGCCGACCGGGCTGTCGAGATCGTGCTCTGGGTTCTCTTCGCCTATCTGCAGCTGATCCCGTTGGCTGTCCCGCTTATTTTTATCGTGCGCGGGGCCTTGACCGATTCCGTGCGTGCGATCGGGTATGCCGATGGGAAAAGCGCCCATGCCCAGCTCCGCAGCCGTTGGGGGAGCTGGCTGGTGGCCAGCCGGCCCATGCGCGGGGGATACGGGGCGGTCAAAGCGCTGGCGTTTCTCTTGTTGACGGCAACCCTGGCGCTGCAGTCTGCAGGGCTGTCCTGGTGGCAGCCGGTCTGGACGGCCGCCAGCGGGTTGAGCGGGGTCGCCACGTTGCTCTGTATCGTGCGCGGCCTCCCCGTTGTATTGGAGGCTTTCCGGTGGGAGCAGAAAAAGGGATTATGAATCTGGTCAGAAAAGCAAACAAAGGGCTCGACATTGTCCAAAAAAGGCTGCATG
>JAPLGY010000574.1 GCA_026389955.1 Caldilinea sp.
CCTACACAACCAGCAGACGGTTTCTGGCAGCGTTTTCATCGCATGGACGAGGGCAGATTTGGGCTGCTGCTGCTGGTGCCCACTCTGCTGCTGGTGCTGGTTTTTCTGGCGCTGCCCATCGTCTATGCGCTCTACATGAGCCTGCACCAGATCGAGCTGACCATCTCTCCGCAGTGGAAATTTGTCGGGCTGGCCAACTATGCCGGGCTGGTCACAGAGGGGCGTGTGATCGAGACCGTGCCGCGCACGCTCTATTTTGCCGGGCTCAACGTGGCCGTGACCACGCTGCTGTCGCTTTGCCTGGCGCTGGTGCTCAACGAACAGTTTGTCGGGCGCAACTGGATCCGGGTCTTGATCCTGCTGCCCTGGGCGGTGGCCCCGGTGGTGAGCGGGGTGATGTGGCGCTATCTCTTCCACCAGAGCTATGGCCTGATCAACGCTCTGCTCAAGCAGCTGGGATGGATCGACCGTTATGTAGTCTGGTTTGAAGACCCCACATTTGCGCTCAGCATTGCCAGTTTTGCAACCGCCTGGAAGGCGCTTCCTTTCTCGACGCTGATCTTGCTGGCGTCGATGCAGAGCATTTCGGAGTCGCTCTTCCGGGCCGCCAAGATGGATGGGGCCGATGTGTTCCACCGCTTTCGCTATGTCACCCTGCCGCACCTGCGCCCGACCCTGGTCTTCGTGGTGGTGCTGCAGATCATTTCGTCGCTGCAAGCGTTCGATATTATTTTCACGTTGACGCGCGGCGGTCCCGGGCAAGGCACCGTGGTGCTCAACTACCTGACCTTTGTCAACGCCTTCGAACGGCTGAGCATCGGCAACGCAGCGTCGCTGGCGGTCCTGCTGGCGCTGCTGATCGTGCTGCTCAGCGCCCTGTCGATCTATCTCGCCCAGGAACGGCGGAAGCGAGAATAAACGCGATGCGCCAGTTTTTATCTACCTGGTTTCGTCCTCTTCTGCTCTACGCGCTGGCAGCCTGGTTCGTGGTCTGGACGATGGCCCCCGTGCTCTGGATCGCTGTCATGAGTGTGCAGCCGGAGATCAACTACGTCTCGGTGCCCCCCCAGCTCAGCTGGAACGACCTCAGCCTGCGTTGGTACGCCGAGATGCTCGGGGAAGCCGATGTGGTGGCGGCCCTGCGCAACAGCGTCGTCATCTCGCTGGCCACCATGACCTGTTGCCTGGTCTTCGGCGCGCTGGCAGCCTACCCGCTGTCACGGCTGCAGCTGCCCCGCAAAAATTGGTTCCTCACCGCCAGCATCGTCCTGCGTATGATCCCTTCCATGGTCTTGATCATCCCGATGTTCCTGCTGATGCGCCAGCTGCGTCTGCTCGACACCTATTTGTCGCTGGTCATCGTCTACACGACCTTTCTGCTGCCTTATGTGATCTGGATGCTCAAAAATTTTTTTGACCAGATTCCTTACGCGCTCGAAGCGGCCGCCAGGATGGATGGCTGCACGCGGCTGGGGGCGCTCTTTCGGGTCATGATCCCGGTCGCCGGGCCCGGGGTCGTGGCCACGGCAGTCTTCGCATTTATTGGGGCCTGGAACGAGTTTTTGTTCGGGCTGATCCTGTCGACCCGCCTGGCAGTCCCCATCACGGTCAAGCTGTCAGCGCTGGTCGGCGGCACGTTCCACTCGGACACTTCGCTGGTCGCCGCAACTGGGATGCTGGCGATCCTGCCTGTGGTGGTGTTGGTTTTTCTCCTCAACCGCTACATCGTGCGTGGTTTGGTCGAGGGTGTCAAATACTGAGCGCGGGCCCGCAAGCGGACCTGTCTGCAACAAGGGAGTTGGACGGATGAGTCGTGTTGTGTTGCGTGGAGTTGCGAAGTCGTTTGGACCTGTACAGGCAGTCAAGGATGTGACGTTGGAAATCCCCGACCACGCCTTTGTCACTTTGCTGGGCCCCTCGGGCTGCGGCAAAACCAC
>JAPLGY010000403.1 GCA_026389955.1 Caldilinea sp.
AGATGCGTAACATTGTGGTGGCGGGCACCGGCTATGTAGGGTTGTCGACCGGCACCTGTTTTGCCGACATGGGCAACCATGTCACCTGCCTCGACATCAACGAGGAAAAAATTGCGATGCTGCAGCGGGGCGAGGCGCCGATCTACGAGCCCGGGTTGGGCGAGATGATTTTGCGCAATCTGAAGGCTGGACGTCTGCACTTTACGACCCGTTACGAAGAGGCTTTGCACGAGGCAGAGTTTCTTTTTATCTGTGTCGGCAACCCGAGCGGTGTAGATGGCGAAGCCGATCTGCGTTATGTGCGCATGGCCGCTGAGTCGGTGGCGCGTGCCATGCGCCACCCCTTGATCGTGATCAACAAGAGCACGGTTCCTGTCGGCACCGGGGACTGGGTGGCGGACATCATTCGCCGCAGCCAGCCCGAGCCGATCGACTTCGCCGTGGTCAGCTGCCCGGAATTTACACGCGAGGGGTCGGCGCTCTACGACTTTATGAACCCGGATCGGGTGGTGGTCGGCAGCCGCACTCCAGCCGCCGCCGAAAGAGTGGCGCAGCTCCATCTTCCGCTGCGGACGCGCATCCTGATGACCGACCTGCGCACCGCCGAAATGATCAAATATGCCAGCAACGCCTTCCTGGCCACCAAGATCAGTTTTATCAACGAGATCGCCGTGATCTGCGAAAAGCTAGGGGCAGATGTCCAGGAGGTCGCCGAGGGGATGGGCTTTGACCGCCGCATCGGCGCCCAGTTCCTCAACCCTGGCCTCGGCTACGGCGGAAGCTGTTTTCCCAAAGATGTCAAGGCGCTCGAACACATGGCGCTTGTGCACGGCTCTCACCCTGCTCTGCTGCGCGCGGTGATCGACATCAACCGGGACATGCGGCGCTGGGCCGTCTACAATTTGCGTGAACTGGTCGGCGGCAAGCTGGACGGCAGACGCATTGGGCTGATGGGACTGGCATTCAAACCCAACACCGACGACATCCGTGAGGCCCCGGCGCTGGAGATCGCACATCTGCTGCGCAATGAAGGCGCTTTGGTCTCGGGCTATGATCCGGTCGCCATGCACAACGTGGCGCGTCTCGACAAGCAGCTGCGGCTGGCCACCGACGCCTACGACCTGGCCGACGGTGCCGACGCTTTGTTGGTCTGCACCGAGTGGAACGAATTCAAACAGCTGGATCTGGTGCGCCTGCATACGGCGATGGCTCGGCCTATCATCGTAGACGGACGCAACATCTACGAGCCGGAACGTATGCAGGGGCTTGGCTTTGTCTATCGCGGGGTCGGCCGGACCCAGCCTGTGGCTGGTGGGAACTGAATCTGCCATGCCACCGCTGGATGTCGTCTCACAGACCTTGCCCAACGGGCTGCAGGTACTTCTGCGCCCCAGCTACCGCGCGCCGGTCACCAGCTTCTGGGTTTTTTATCGGGTCGGCAGCCGCAACGAGTCCCCAGGGCGAACGGGCATCAGCCACTGGGTCGAACACATGCTCTTTAAGGGCACCCCACGCTACCCACGCGGCCAGTTTGACAAAGCGGTCGCCCGCGCCGGCGGGCTCTTCAACGGGATGACCAGCTCTGACTGGACGGCCTATTTCGAAACCTTGCCGGCCGACCGGATCGAGCTTGCCCTGCGTGTCGAAAGTGACCGCATGACCAATGCCGTCTTCGACCCGGCCGAAACCGAGCTGGAACGGACTGTGATTCTGAGCGAGCGCGAAGGCAGCGAGAACGACCCTTTCTATCGGCTGCAGGAAGAGGTACAGGCCGCTGCCTTTTTGGCACACAGCTACCGCAATCCGATCATCGGCTGGCCTTCCGATCTGCACACGCTGACGCGGGAGGCGCTCTACGCGCACTACCGCACCTACTACACCCCCAATCAGGCTGTTGTGGTCGTGACCGGTGACTTCGAACCGGATGCCATGCTGGAGGGGGTAGCAGAACACTTCGGCGTGCTGGCCGCCGGGCCAGAAGTCCCGTCCCCGGCGTTCATAGAGCCGCCCCCGCGCGCAGAACGCCGCGTGGTGTTGCGCGGCAAGGAGCCTACCGCCTATTTTCTGCAAGGCTTTCAAGCGCCTTCGGCGCTGCACCCGGACTTTTTTCCTTTTGTCGTGTTGGAGTCGGTGCTCGGCGGCGCCAAAGGGATGGGGCTCTTCGGCGGCAGCGCCAACAACCGCAGCAACCGGCTCTACCGGGCGCTGGTCGAGCAGCAGCTGGCAGTCGATGCCAGTTCCAGCTTTGGCCCCACCCTCGACCCTGGACTCTTCACAATTGGTGCCACGCTGGCCCCAGCGGTCGAACCCCAGGCCGTCGAGGCAGCCATCTGGGCCGAGCTTGCGACTCTCCAACGCACAGGAGTCACCGCCGCAGAATTGCAAAAAGCGATCAAGCAGACGCGTGCCCAATTTGCCTACAGCAGCGAAAGCGTCACCTACGAGGCGTACTGGCTCGGCTTCAGCCAGGTGGTGGCCAGCCAGCAGTGGCTGGCTGACTGGAACGAGCAACTGCTGGCCGTTCGCTCTGAAGATGTGCAGCGGGTGGCGCAATGCTATCTGCAGCCAGAACGGCAGACCGTCGGGTACTATGTGCCCCTGACAGAGGAGACCCAACCTGCATGAGCCGCCGTCTCGTCGCCCAGCCCGGCCCTGAAACTGTCCTCCAGACGCGGCTGCCCAATGGCATGCAGCTGCTCGTGCGTGAAAATCACTCGTCGCCAGTCGCCGTGTTGCACGGTGCCTTGCGGGTTGGCTCCGTCCACGACAGCCCTGCACAGGCAGGTCTGGCTTCCTTTGTCGCAGGGATGCTGACCCGTGGCAGCGAGCAGTACGACTACGACCGCTTCAACGCCGCTGTCGAAACCATCGGTGCCTCGCTGACAGTCACAGCCGACACCCACAGCACCGATTTTTCGATCACCTGCCTGGCCGAGGATTTCCTCGGGTTGCTGGCGTTGTTGGCCGACAGCCTGCGCCACCCTACCTTCCCAGACGACCAGTTCGAACGGCTGCGCCGGCGCCGGCTGGTGCAGCTGCAAGAACGGGAGCAGGATACTGCCAGCGTGGCGACCCGCCACTTCTACGAAGCCCTTTTCGGGCGATCTCACCCCTACGGTCAGATGAACGACGGGTATCCGGAGACGGTGACCGCTTTTCAGTGGGGGGACCTGGTCCGCTTTCATGCGCACCACTACAGCCCCCAGGGCGCTGTGCTGGCAGTCGCCGGGGATGTCGACCCCAGCCAGGTGGCCGAGGTCGTCGAGCAGTGCTTCGGCGACTGGCAGACCCCAGCGCCTGCCCGGCCCACGATCGAACGGATCCGCCGGACGGATGCCCCATGTATCCGGGTTGCAATGGCCAACAAGGTGCAGAGCGATCTGGTGGTTGGCACCTACGCCGTGCCGCGCAGCGACCCTGCCTTCTACGCGCTGCGTGTGGCGAATACCCTCCTCGGCCAGTTTGGCATGATG
>JAPLGY010000729.1 GCA_026389955.1 Caldilinea sp.
TGGCAGGGTCGGCGTGAGCAGCAGGGCCAGCCCGAGCGCTGCCGCCCAGAGTGCAGTGCTGCCCAGGGGCAGCGCGGGCGCAGCCACCAGGAACAGCGGAGTGGCCAGCGCCCATAACCCGAGCCAGCGCACTCCCCCCCAGCGTGGCCCGCGCCACAGCGCGACAGAAGCCAGCCCCCAGATCCCTGCCGCCAGCAGGGACAGCTGAACCGTCCCAGAATAGAACGCCGTGCGTTCGGCGTAGATCAACAGGTTGTCGACCAGCCAGCGGCTTTCGTCGAGCAGCGATTGCGAATAGCCCCCGACGGTTGCGCTGAAATTGGGATGCAGGACAAAGGCCACGTAGAAGATTCCTGTCCCCCCCAGTGCCACTGCGAGCGGCAGCGCGCCCGCCCGCAGATGCGTGTACAGGCCGCTGCGCTGCCGGGTGAAGAGCAGATACCCGCCGGCGATCAGGACGACGGCGCCGTCATAATGGGCCAGCAGCGCCGTGGCCGCCAGCAGCGCTGCTACCCAGAAGAGCGGACGCGCGGCGGCCCGTTCTGTTGGGGGCAGTGCCCAGATTCTGTACAGGGCGAGCACGGCGGCTGTGGTGGTCAGCAGGACAACGCTTTCGTAGTGCATCATGCGGCTGAACGCAGTGGCATAGCCGTCCAGGGCCAGCCCTGTGCCGGCGAGCAGCCCAACTGGCCAGCCAGCCAGCGCTCGGCCAAGCTGAACGACGGCAAGCACCGCCAAAAGGCCCGCCAGCGCAAAAGGCAGCCGCAGCGCCAATTCTGTCTTTGCACCGCTGAGCACCAGCATCCCGGCAGGGATGGCCGTGTCCAGGGGTCCACGCGGCTGGAAGAAAATGGCGTCGGGGTGGTCCTGGATCAGGCTGGCTGCCCGCACGAGGGCGGAAGCCTCATCGCCCTGGATCTGGCTGTAGCCGAGGTTGGCCAGGCGAACGCCAGCTGCTGCCAGCAGGATCAGGGCGGTCGCAGCGGCGCAGAAGCGAGGGCAACGTTGGTTTGCCGACCCTGCAGCCGGCCGGGGGCGCAGCCAGTTCAACGCCAGCAGACCGACGCTGAGCCCATCGAGCCCGAACAACAGATGGGCTGGCGTCACCGGCCCAGGCAGCAGGCTGGCCAGCAGCACCAGGGCTGTGGCCAATCCAAAACCAAGGCCGACGCCGTAGACCAGCCACTCTTCTGTGGACTGGCTGCCGATTAGCCAGCCAGCCAGCAGAAGACCCGGCACTGCCACCAACAACAAAAAAGCTGCGCTGCTGCGCACCAGCACACCAGCACCCTCGACCCCCAACGGCAGATGGGCCAGCAGGGCGAGGAGGGCCAGAACGAGCCAACGGCGTTGGCTTGGGACAGGCGGAAACTGCTGGATCATCGAATCGTTGCCCCACTTGGCAAATACGCGCAAATACCGCCAATTTTGTAGCGAAGTCGCTACCCATCGGTATACTACCACAGGAGCATTCGACTGCGGGAGCAAATCACTTTCCCTGGAATTGGCTGGCGTGGCCGGAGCCTGCTGCTGATAAAATTAGCTGGGCAGCTGCGTGAACGATTTCGGGGAGGACAGCTTCGCCGTTGCCACCTGCAGCGGCTCCACCTTCATCTGGGGCAGTTTTGCCGAGTCGGCGGACGGAATGAAGCGTGCCGTGCGTCGCAGCGGACGGCCGCCCGTGTCTTCAACAACGTAGAGGATGGCTGGAAATAGCTGGAGGAGGCTTGAAGATGGAATATCGACAACTGGGTGCGTCTGGCTTCAGAGTACCGGTGCTATGCCTGGGCACCGGCACCTTTGGCGGGCGCGGGGAGTTTTTCGGCGCGTGGGGCGCCAGTGATGTCGCCGATGCCACGCGCCTGGTCGACATCTGCCTGACAGCGGGGCTGACGATGTTTGACTCTGCTGATGGTTATTCAGGTGGTGCTGCCGAGGAAATTCTCGGTCAGGCAATCCGCGGACGGCGGGAGCAGGTGATCCTCTCGACCAAGGGCACCTTTCGCAGCGGCCCTGGGCCAAACGATGTGGGTTCGTCGCGCCACCACCTGATCCAGGCGGTCGAGGGCAGCCTGCGCCGGCTCGGCACCGACTACATCGACCTCTATCAGCTGCATGGGTTCGACGCCATGACGCCGATCGAAGAGGTGCTGCAAACGCTCGACGACCTGGTGCGTGCCGGCAAGATTCGCTATATCGGCTGCTCGAACTTTTCGGGCTGGCACCTGATGAAGTCGTTGGCCATCTCCGAGAAATACGGCCTGGCGCGCTACGTGGCGCACCAGGCCTACTATTCGCTGATCGGGCGCGACTATGAATGGGAACTGATGCCGCTGGCGCTCGACCAGCGTGTCGGCGCGGTGGTGTGGAGCCCGCTTGGCTGGGGGCGGTTGACCGGAAAATTTCGCAGCGGCACGCCGCTGCCAGAAGTCAGCCGCCTGCGCAGCGAAGTGGCGAAGGCGGGCGGCCCGCCGGTCGAAGATGAATATGTCTTCACGGTGGTCGATGCGCTGGAAGAGATCGCGCGGGAGACGGGCAAGAGCGTGCCGCAAATTGCGCTCAACTGGCTGCTGCAGCGCCCGACGGTGGCGACGCTGGTTATCGGCGCCCGCAATGAGACGCAGTTGCGCGACAACCTCGGCGCAGTCGGCTGGGCGTTGATGCCGGAACAGGTTGCCCGCCTCGACGCCGCCAGCGCAGTGACGCTGCCCTATCCCTACTGGCATCAGCGCGGCTTCAAAGAACGCAACCCGCCGCCGGTGTAAGGCACCGTTTGCACAAGACATTCCCGACGCAAAGACGCCAGGTCGCAGCGATATGCAGAGGAAAAGCAAGGGAGGGGCTTTGCACTTCTTTGCTTTTCCTCTGCGTCCTTGCGCCTCTGCGT
>JAPLGY010000050.1 GCA_026389955.1 Caldilinea sp.
ATAATCATAATTATCATATGTAGTCAAGTATAGTAAAAAAAGTGCAACTGCTCAGGCTACTGGCAGGGCACGACCCGATCGTCGGCGTCCCAGTAACTCGAAATAACTTTCGAGTTATCCCTTTTTGTACGATTTTGACAAACTGTCATCCAGCAGGCTTCCGTGCCTGAGCAGTTACCAATCCTGACAGGCCAGTGCAAACTCTCAACATGAAATTGCGCTCTGAGAACAAACAACCGCGCACGCAAATGCCTGACAGACGCACAACCTGACAGCGTCAGAAATGCTCCCGCAACTCACCAAGCGCGTAAAGCTTGCACAAGCCTTGGCGCACACATTGACCGACAAAAGTGCATCTACCCAAACCGCCCCAGGTACTGGATGCAGTCTGGATCAACCTACCGCATCCGGCCAGTTCGCCTGCTGGCGCAGAGACGGCCACCCACACAGAGGCAACCACACTGTGATTGACATACTCCGGACCCCATACCACAAATGGCAATACAATTTGCCCATACACGGACTCCTGCCCAACCGACAAAAAGCCCTTTGGGAAAAATTTTGACCGGCTTCCCCGGTGAAAAAAAGGGGGAGGCTTCGCCCCCATCGTTGCGCTCCCCTCCTTCCAGAAAGCCAGAACCCCAAAAACCAGAAGAACAGGATCACTGCGAGCGGACACACCGGAACCCGAGGTTGAAGTTCCAGTCGACGGGGTAGTAGTCGTACCGGAGGGCGGAGCGCACGCTGTCGACATCGTTGTCCCACGACCCACCCCGCAGCACACGTCCCCACCCCGTCGCCGGCCCCTGTGGGTTGACACCAGGTGACACGCTGTAGTAGCTCCCGCTGTACCAGTCATTCACCCACTCCCATACGTTCCCAGCCATGTCCATCACACCGTACGGGCTGGCTCCGCTTGGATAAGATCCCACGCGGCTGGTCTCGCCAACACAGGCCCCTGAAGGCCAGTAGTTTGTTTTTGTGCAATCCGGGGCACTGTTGCCCCACGGGTACTTGCGTGTATCGCTGCTCCCACGCGCCGCCTTCTCCCACTCCGCCTCCGTCGGCAGCCGTTTGCCGGCCCACGCACAGAAAGCACTCGCCTGGCTCCAGTTAACGTAAATCACCGGATAGTCCGCATAGGTGCTCGTGCCGTAGTAGGGGATGCGCATGGAAGAATTCACGCTTCCCGGTGCCGTGCACCCGCCGGCCGCCACGCACGCCTGGTAGCGGGCGTTGGTCACTGCGTATTTGTCGATAGAATAGGCAGACAGGGTCACCGTGTGCAGCGGCTGCTCATTGCTGTTGCACATTTCCGACGGGTTGCTGCTGTCGCACCCCATCTGGAAACTGCCGGCAGGAATCAAAATCTCTTCGGCAGTGTCGAAAACGGGTATTGATACTACTGGCAGGTAAACCATGCCTGTCATCTGCTCAGACGCCTGAATCGTGACAGCGCTGTTTTCTGCTCTCACCGTTTTGCTGCCAGCTGCCACACGCGACGATTCCATAAGCACGAAACTGACTGCCAACGCACCTATTGCCAGCACAAGGGTCAAGAGCCAGACGCGACGCATAGGACGCTTCTCCTTTAGGGAACACACACACGGAGCTTTTCGGGAGATGCAGCAAGCGTACATTCCGCCAGGACACATGCTGCATACTGCTGACAAGGAACATACAATAGATTGCGGCAAAATTCCAAAGAGGCCAAATTCTGCCCTTGCGGGGTACATGAATTTTACGCACCGAAGCCTCTGCCGTGGGAAAATAAGATAGCGATCGGCGCCAGACCCGTGCAGATAGCAGGAAGAAAAGAGCTTGCATGCAGCAGAAAGTGCTCCTGGGCATTTTTGCCCATCCCGACGACGAAAGCTTTGGCCCAGGCGGAAGCCTGGCCCACTACGCCCAGCAAGGCGTCGACGTCCATGTGATCATCGCCACTGACGGCATTGCCGGCTCGGTCGACGATCAGGGCCGACTGCGCGAACATGACTCGCTGGCTCAGGTCCGCTCCGCCGAACTGGCCCGCGCCGCAGTCGCCTTGGGGCTGAAAAGCATCTGGTCGCTGCCCTATCGCGACAGCGGCATGCGCGGAACCCCAGAAAACCAGCACGCCGATGCCCTGATCCAGCAGGAGGTCGACCAGGTGACCCGCGAAGTCCTTTTCTACCTCCACCGCCTTGCCCCCACCGTCGTCGTGACCCACGACCCCTTCGGCGGATACGGCCACCCAGACCACGTGCGCGTCTGTGAGGCGACAACCGCTGCCTTCTTTCTCGCCCGCACCCGGACCGACGGCCCCCAAAAACTCTATTACAGCGCCTTCCCCAAAGACCTGATCAAAGCAGCCATCCCGCTGATGCGGCTGGCAGGCAAAGACCCCAGCGCCATCGGACGCAACCGCGACATCA
>JAPLGY010000116.1 GCA_026389955.1 Caldilinea sp.
CCGATCAGAATCAACGCATCCTTGTACTCGCCAAAACGCATCTGGGTCGCCAGGTCCTGGCCGGCAAACCCTTCCAGCAGCCGGGCCACATATTCCTGGGTCACCGGCAGCAGCAGCAGACAGAGCAGGCCAACGATTCCCAGCAGAATCAACCGACGGTACTTGAGGGCCGACAGCAGCGCCAGCGAAGAGGCCAGCCCCAGCAACGCCGATCGGCTGTAGGTCAGATAGAGGGCCAGCACCGCAGTCAGCCACATCACCAGCGTCAGCCAGCGTGGCAGCAGCGGACGGCTGGAGACCAGCTGGGGCAACAGCAGCGCAGCCACCAAAATCATCATCCCCCCCAACACATTGGGGTCGACCGCAGTGCCGATCGCCCGCAGGGTGCCGTTGGGGTCATCCTCGATAAAACGCAGCGCACCCAAGCCCCCCGGATAGTCGAAACGCGCCAGCTGATCCAGAATCCAGACCGTTCTCTCCTGGGGCAGCAGATAAAACAGCACCGCCACCGCGGCCGCACCCCATCCCGCCAGCAGCACCCAGCGGGAAACCCAGAACGCCTCTGCTGCGCTGCGCACCGTGTTGACCACCACAAAAAACAGCGCAATCCCGATCAAGATCTCCAAAAAACGACGCAGCAGAAAGGCATTGGCCGGGCTGTGGGACAGCCCCAGGACAAAACTGAAAAGCGCCATCAACAAAAAAAGCAGCACCGGCAGGCCGAGCGGAGACGCCACAAATTCTTCCTGCCAGCCGACAATCCACTTGAACAGCCAGACAAAAAAAAGCGCACCCAGCGCCACATCTAAAAAAGTAGGCTTGAACCCGATCGAAAAAGGCAGACTGGCAAACGGAACCAGAAAGACCACGCCACACAGCGCCACAAACCCCCAGTGCGTGTCATTGAGAATCAACGCCATTCCCATGATCGCCGCCGCAGCCACCAACGCCAACAACGGGCCCGCAATCCCAATCCCCAGCGTGCTCAGCAGCGTGCCCGCCAACAACAGCAGCCCCAAGGCCCCCAAACGCACCAGCGGCTGCGGCGCAAACAAACTCGCCTGGGCCCAGCGATAGCCCTCCTGCAGCCAATCAGCTTGTCTGCCTCGCTCTCTCCTCACGCTGTCCATCGTTACTCGCGTTCGACAGGCGGGACAAAACAGATCTCTTCCGGCGCCAGCGCCGGATGGTTGTAGCCAAAATGGTCGGTGATCTGCCAGGTCAAGGTCTCTCGATCAAACAACGGCTGCAGCGCAGCACAGGCCAGCTCGGCGTCCCCTTTTTCGCTGTACGCTTTCAGCCAGGCCGCTGCTGCCTTGCTGTAGGCACCCTCCGGCTGGCTCTGCTGCAGCTCAGCCAGCACCCCCGCAGCCGCTTCCCCCTGCCCATCCAACACCAACGCCTGCACCAGACGGAAACGGGCCAGCCCCTGCAGCCACACCACCTCTTCCGAGGCTGGGACCCCATAGATCGAACAGGCCTGTGCGGTCGGGGCAAGGGCAGCCTGGTAGAGTTCAATCGCCGGTGCATAGCCGGTGAGGCTTGCAGCATGCAAAGCGACATCAGCCTCCACCAGCCGCAACCCCAGACAGCCAGCGTTCTCGTCCCCCCGATCGTAGGTCCAACTGAGCCGCTGGAAAGGACGTCCGTCCACACTCTGCCAGATCTCGCTGTGTTCGATCGGAAGTCCCCCCTCAGGGGTCTCGCTCACCCCGCCGGTCAGCACCAGCTGCTGCCCCTGACCTGGACCAGACACAACCGCCACAAATTCTGCGCTGCCCTCCACGATGGCTGCCCCCGGTT
>JAPLGY010000234.1 GCA_026389955.1 Caldilinea sp.
CTCCTGACTTTTGAACAATTTCAGAAACCGCTTTTAGTTTTTATACACTCTATCACTGCGGCAAATGGCTGTCAAGTCTGGCGGGAGGAGGGGCTTTTCGGGGTCTGCAGCCGGGGGTCTGCGGCACCAAGACGAAGCAACCCTGGGATTTTGTCCCCCCAAAGTGCATTTGACAAGCGCGCTTTGGCTGTGATAGATTAAAACCGGTTTCGGAAAGTCCATCTGATTTAAGTTTGTTCACTGACAGGCGTACGTCGTGCAGCGCTGGAACGGATCTGGCCAGCGTACGCCTGGCAGACCGATCATTTTCGTTTTAAGCAGACTCAAAGGAGAGGGCAGATGATGGAAAAGGGAAAGACCCAACTCAGCCGGCGGTCGTTTTTGCAGTTGAGCGGCATACTCGCCGGTGCTGCTGCGCTGGCAGCCTGTGCGCCGGCTGTCAGCACAGGGGGGCAGAGCGGGGCGGAGCCCGCTGCGCAGACCACAGCGTTGGAGATGTACACGCGTCTGACCAACAATGAACAGCTGGAAACGTTGTCGGCCAGGTACCAGGACGCACATGCCGGTTCCCAGCTCACGGTGTCGGCGTTTGACGGCCGCGACATGCTGACCAAACTGACGACTGCCGTTGCCGGGGGATTGCCCCCCGACCTGGTGATGATCGACATTGCGTTCACCGCCCAGTTTGCGGACCGCAACGTGTTGATGGACATCGGCCCGATCGTAGACGACGCCAACATGCGCGAGGATGCCTTCAAAGGCTACGACGTCGGCACTACCTGGAAAGGCAAATACATCTCCTATCCGATGTGGTCTGACTGCTCCGCACTCTACTACAACAAGAAACTGATGGCTGACGCTGGGGTGACCAGTCTGGAAGGGCCCAAGAGCTGGACGGAGGTGGTCGAACAGGCGACAGCGGTCCATGGGCTGGGCGAGGACATCTGGGGCTTCCTGACCAATGTTACCTCCTCAGGCGCTACCTGGTTCCTTTGGGCCCCCTTCATGTGGGCCGCAGGTGGACAAACCTTCAATGCCGACTTGACCGGCACCGAGTTCGACAGCACGCCCGCCGTCTCGGCTGCCAAGCTCTGGGTGGACATGTACCTGGCCGGGCTTGCCCCCATCGAATGTGTCAGCGGGACCTGGGGCGATGTCGAGGGGCTTTTCACAAGTGGCAAATCGGGCATGTTGCTCAGCGGACCCTATATGGTCGGGCTGATGGCTGGCCAGTATCCTGAACTCGACTACGGCGTCACCCTGATCCCAGGCCCCGAAGCAGGCACTGCTTCTTCATTTGTCGGCGGCGACGGCATGAGCGTCATCGAGGCGACCAAGCAGAAAGATGCGGCCATCGAAGCATTTCGGTGGATTACCGACGCTGCGCTGATGAAAGAAGTAGCGATGGAGAACAACGGGACCTGGATCCAAGGCCTGCCGCCCCGCAATTCTGCGGCAGATGCCGAGTACCTGGAGAAATTCCCGAACTACGCCGTCTTCATCGACGCCCTCAAAGTCGGGACGTTGGTCAACCACCCTGCCATCTTTGAGATCGACAAGCCGTTGAAGCTGGCTTTTGAAAAGATGATGCTGGAACAGGTGCCTGTGGAGGATGCGATGGCCGAGCTCGACGCTGCAGGCGACGAAATCCTGCAGCGCTACAACTCGACCCAGTGACCCTGTCTCTGGCGCTGCCCTGGCTGGTCAATCAGCCAGGGCAGCGCCAGAGACATCTTCTTTTTCAAGGAGCAGCTGCATGGTTTCTCTCTCTGTTCGGCTCCAGCGACTTCGCTACCGCCAGGCCTTCTGGGCTTGGGTTTTTTTGTCGCCTGGGCTGGCCTACTTTGCCATCTTTTTGATTTTGCCGGTGTTGGCGTCGATCTACATCAGTTTCACCAACTGGGACATCTTGACCCCCCCCCGGTGGGTCGGAGTGGCAAATTACACGGAATTGCTGCAAAACAGCGCGATCCAGAGAGCCATCCTGAACACCTTTTATTACGCCGCAGTCACCATCCCGGTCACGATTGCGCTCGGTCTGCTGCTGGCTCTGGCGTTGAACCGAGCCTTCTTCGGGCGTACCTTTTTTCGAATCATCTACTATCTGCCGGTAGTGATCTCTGCGGCGGCAACAGCGCTGCTCTGGATGTGGATTTTTCAGTCCCAGGTGGGGTTGCTGAACCATCTGTTGGCGTGGGCCGGTCTGCCCAAACAGAGCTGGCTGGTCAGCCCGCTCTATGCAATGCCTGTGATCATGTGGACCGGCATCTGGCAGAGCCTCGGCTGGTCGGTGGTGGTGTTTCTGGCGGGGCTGCAAAACATTTCCGAGATGTACTACGAGGCCGCCAAGATCGACGGTGCCGACAGCGGCCAGCTGTTTCGCTACATCACCTGGCCGCTGCTGGCCCCCACGACCCTGTTTGTGCTGGTCATTTTGATCATCGGTTCGCTGCAGGTGTTTGGCACCGTGTTGATCATGACCGACGGCGGCCCTCTGAACTCGACAACGGTGATCGTTCACCAGGTCTATATCAACGCCTTTCAATATCTGCGCATGGGCTACGGGAGTGCGCTGGGGATCATTTTGTTTCTCTTCATCCTGCTTCTGGCGCTGACCAACCTTCGACTTTTTGGCAGCAGTGCAGCCCAGTGAAGCCGGCCACACCCGCCCCCAGCAGCTTTCCCATGCAATCCAACCGACCCGTCACGAGCTACCTATGAGCCAACGCACATCTCCGCCCCTTTTCTCCCCTTCTGTCGGAAACCGACAGCGTCGAGCCAGACCGTGGAACCTCTCGCTGTTGCTGGTTGTGGGGGCTCTGACCCTCGGCGCGGTCATTTTCATGCTGCCTTTTCTCTGGATGGTGCTGACCTCGCTCAAGAGCGACCGTCAGGTACGCACGATCCCCTTGCTCCTCTGGCCTGACCCCCTGCTGATCGAGCCCTACGTACGCGCCTGGGTCGGCGCCAACTTCAGCCAGTACACCCTCAACAGCCTGATCGTCTCCACGGCCGCAGCGGCCGTCAATGCATTTCTCAGCGCGCTGATGGGCTATACCCTGGCGCGGCTGCGCTTTCGCGGCCGCGAGGTGGTCTTCACCTTGATCTTGAGCACGCTGATGGTGCCGGTGCAGATTGCCTTCATCCCCATGTTTCTGATCGTGGCCCGGATGCCCTTGCTGGGCGGCAACGACCTTCTGGGCCAGGGGGGGAGTGGGCTGCTGGACACCTATGCGGGCCTGCTGGCCCCACATGTCATCACGGCCTTCGGCATCTTTCTGCTGCGCCAGTTCATGTTGGGTTTCCCCACCGATCTGGAAGATGCTGCCCGCGTGGACGGAGCCTCCGAGTTCATGATTTTTTGGCGGATCATGCTGCCGCTTTCCGTGCCGGCCCTGATCACCCTCTTCCTGCTGCACTTCACCGGTGTCTGGAACGACCTGCTTTGGCCACTTGTGGTGACCAACAGCGAAGCGATGCGGACCCTGCCGCTCGGCCTGTCGCAGCTGCGCGGGACCCTCTACACCGAGTGGAACATGGTGATGGCCGGCACCGCCATCAGCGTCATCCCAACCATCATCATTTTTATCATCGGCCAACGCTACTTTCAACGCAGCATTGCCATTACCGGCCTCAAATAAACTCTTTGTTCGATCTCAGCCTCTGAACAGCCTGCAACACCATCCAAGGATCCAAATATGTCTTCTACTGCCAGCTACCCGATCGCCCCTCTGCCCTTCACCGCTGTCACGATCGACGACGCTTTCTGGTCTCCCCGCATCGAAACCAACCGCGCGGTCACTGTCCCCTACGATTTCGCCAAATGCGAAGAGACCGGGCGGATCGCCAACTTTGCCCGCGCGGCGGGCCGTCAGGGGGGCGCACACGAGGGGATCTTTTTCAACGATTCCGACGTGTTCAAGGTGATTGAAGGGGCCGCCTATTCGTTGATGCTGCAGCCTGATGAAGCGCTCGACGCGTATCTGGACCAGCTGATCGACGTGATCGGGGCAGCCCAGGAAGCGGACGGCTACCTCTACACAGCCCGCACCATCGCCGAGCGCAACGCCACGCCGGAGGCGCTCCCCCCCGATCGCGAGGGGGCTGTCCGCTGGTCCAACCTGAAGGTCAGCCACGAACTGTACAATGTCGGCCATCTTTACGAAGCGGCGGCCGCCCATTTTCAAGCCACGGGCAAGCGAACCCTGCTGCAGATTGCGCTCAAAAATGCCGACCATATCGACAGCGTCTTCGGCCCCGGCAGGCTTCGTGCTGTGCCCGGCCATCAGGAGATCGAGATCGGGCTGGTCAAGCTGTTTTTGGTGACAGGCGAAGAACGCTATCTCACGCTGGCCAAGTTTTTTCTCGACGAGCGCGGCCGGGCCGACGGCCATGAGCTCTACGGTGCCTACGCACAGGATCACGTGCCGGTCGTCGAACAGCAGACTGCGATCGGGCACGCAGTCCGCGCTGGCTACATGTATACTGCGATGGCCGACGTCGCTGCGCTGACCGGCCAACAGTCCTACATCGACGCCATCGACCGCATCTGGGAGGATGTTGTCAACGGCAAGCTGTACCTCACCG
Source organism: Caldilinea sp. (assembly GCA_026389955.1). The sequence continues at coordinate 4,588 of JAPLGY010000234.1, forward strand.
GCGGCATCGGGGCCCGCCATGAAGGAGAAGCCTTTGGGGAAGCCTACGAGTTGCCCAACCGGACCGCCTACAACGAAACCTGTGCCGCGATCGCCAATGTTTTTTGGAATCAACGCCTCTTCCAGCTGCACGGCCACGCCAAGTACATCGACGTGCTCGAACGCTCCCTGTACAACGGCTTTCTCTCCGGGGTCGACTTCAGCGGAGACCGTTTTTTCTATGTCAACCCGCTCGAATTTGACGGCACCTACTCGTTCAACCGAGATGATTCACGTGAGCGCCTGCCCTGGTTCAATTGTTCCTGCTGCCCAACCAACGTGGTGCGCCTCTTTCCCTCGCTGGGGGGCTATCTTTACGCGCAGCAGGGCCAGAAGCTGTTTGTCAACCTGTTTGTCGCCAGCCACGCTACCACCCAGATCGACGGCCACACCGTCCGGATCGCCCAAGAGACACGCTACCCGTGGGAAGGAACGGTCCAGATCAGGGTCGACCCGGCTGCAGCGGCCCGCTTCACACTCTGTCTGCGGATCCCCGGCTGGGCTCAGGAGGAGCCACTCCCTGGCTTGCTCTATCGCTTCAGCCCCTCGGAACCCACCCAGCCTGTGTTGACGGTGAATGGACGGCCGGAACCGATCCAGCTCCAGAACGGCTACGCGCGATTGGAGCGTCTGTGGCAGCCCGGAGACGTCGTCGAGCTGCTGCTGCCCCTGCCGGTTCGCTGTGTCGAAACCCACGAAGCTGTCGTCGAAAACCGCGGCAGCGTGGCCGTGACCCGG
>JAPLGY010000649.1 GCA_026389955.1 Caldilinea sp.
CCGACACTGGGGCTGATACTGCCGCCGCGACGGAAGCGCCCGCGGCCGAAGGCGGTTACGTCATCGGCGTGAGCAACACGCTCGTGGGCAATGGCTGGCGCGAGCAAATGATCTGCGCGATCAAGGCCGAAGCCACCGCCAGCGGGCTGGTCGATCAGGTCATCGTTGTCAACCGCAACGGCGGCCCCACCGAACAGATCGCAGACCTGGAAGGCTTGATCTCGCAGGGCGTGGATGCCATCATCCTCAACCCGACCGACCGAGAAGGGCTCAATGCCGTCATCGAGGCGGCGATCGCTCAAGGCATCGTCGTCGTCGCTGTCGATCAGGCCGTGACCGCAGAAGGTGCCTATGTGGTCACCAATGACCAGGTCGCCTACGCCCGCATCGGGGCAGAGTGGCTCTTCGAAACACTGGGCGGCCAGGGCCAGGTCGTGGAGATGCGCGGCATCGACGGCGTGCCAGCCGACACCGACCGCCACGCCGGCTTCCAGGAAGCGCTCGCCAAGTACCCAGACATCGTCGTCTCCGCCGAAACCTTCACCGGCTGGGACCCCTCCACCGGCGCACAGCAGGCGCTCGACCTGATCACCACGACCGACATCGACGGCATCTGGACCTCCGGCATCGATTACCCGGTGGTGGAACAGTTCCAGACCGCCAACGTGCCCTTCGTCCCGATCGTGGGCGCCGACAACAACGGCTTTGTGCAGCAGCTGCTGGAACTGGCCGACGACGGGCTGGTCGGCGCCGCAGTGACCAACCCGCCCGCCATCGGTGCAGTCGGTCTGGCCATTGCACTCGACGCGCTGACCGGCCAAAACCCGGAACAGGTCACACTGCTCACCCCCGCGCTGTTCGACACCAGCAACGTGGAAGGGCTGCAAGGACTCTACGCACCAGACCAACAGGTGGGCTGGAGCACCTACGTCAACATCCCCCCCTACACCAGCTACAGCGGCAGCGCCGACGTGTCGGCCTGCAAGGCGCCCGGCGAATAAAAACGTTGCAGGGAGGTGTCGGAACGCTCCCCCCCCCGACACCTCCCTCTCTACCCTAGGTTGCCATCCATGAGCAAACCGAAACTACTGCTCGCCGCACAGGGCATCGCCAAGTCCTACGGGCCGGTGACAGCACTGCGCAGCGTCGATCTGGCCGTGCACAGCGGCGAAATCCACGCGCTGTTGGGAGCCAACGGCGCCGGAAAAAGCACCCTGGTCAAAATTCTGGCCGGCGTGCAGCCTGCAGACCAAGGGGTCCTCCGCGTAGAGGGACGCAGCGTCCGCTTTCGAACCCCTGCCGACGCCCTCCATGCCGGAATTGCCACAGTCTTCCAAGACCCAGCCCTGATCCCCGACCTGACTGTGGCCCAAAACCTGCGCCTCAGCCGCATCGACATGGCGCGCTTTCGTGCCGAATTGGCCCGGTTTGCGCTGGAACAGCTGGACCTGGCCGCGCTGGTGCGAGAACTGCCGCTGGAAACGCTGCGCATCGTGGATCTGGTGCGTGCCGTCGCGCGCCAGCCACATGTGCTCCTGCTCGATGAACTGACCGCCGCGCTGACCGCAGAGCAGGCAGAACGCGTCTTTGCGCTGCTGCACGACTGGAAAAAACAGGGCAAGTCGGCAGTGCTCATCACCCACCGCCTGGCCGAGGTGATGCACATCTGCGACCAGGCCACCATTTTGCGCGATGGACGCAATGTGGCCGAACTGGCCCCCGCAAACGTCACCGAACACCAGCTGGTCGAGGCCATGCTCGGGGCATCGCTCGAACCGACAAGCGCCGCCAGCCGCAGCGAACGACCCGCCGGCGACACGCTCCTGGAGGTGCGCGGCCTCACCGCACGCCATCTGGTCCAAGAGGTCTCCTTTGCGGTGCGCTCGGGCGAAATTCTTGGCCTGGTGGCGCTCGAAGGACAAGGGCAGGAGCGCCTCTTCGATCTGCTCTCCGGCAACCGAGAGCCGACCGCCGGAGAAATTTGGGTGAACGGAACACGGTGCCATTTTCGATCGCCGTACGACGCAGTCAGACGGGGCGTCGTGCTGGTGCCAGGCGACCGGGTGATTGCCCTGCTGCCCAACCAGTCGGTGCAGCACAATCTGGCGACGCCCCTCTTTGGCAAGCTGACAAGCTGGTGGCGTCTTCCCCACAACGAACGGACCAAAGTCCACCGCACGATCGAACAACTGTCGATCGACACGCGCGCCGCAGCACAGACACCAGCGAACTGGCAGAGATCGCTCTGGTCTGCGACCGCGTGCTGGTGTTGCACCGCGGACGCATCGTCGACGAACAGGACGCCAGACGCGCCACCGAATCTTCCCTGCTGACCGCCGCGCACGGACTGGAGGCCCCTGTATGACAAACAAACTGGCTGCCCCCTTCCACCATCCCCTGCTGCGCACGCTCTGGCGCAACAGCTGGGTGCTGGGGGTATGGCTGCTGCTTTTCGGGCTGTTGATCTGGTACAGCACGCTGATCCCGGTCTTTGGACCGTTTCAGATCGCGTCGATCACCAAAAACAGCCTGCCACTGGTCTACCTGGCGATCGGACAGGCGATCATCGTGGTGGCCGGCGGCATCGATCTCTCGCTGGGTGCACTGCTGCTGCTCAGCAACGTCGTCGCCGCCCGCTTCATGGAAGGCCAGCCGGCGGGCGTTGTGGCCGCCATCGGACTGGCGTTGGTCGCCGGCATGGCCCTGCTCAACGCCTTCACCGGCCTGCTCATCCACCGCTCCGGCGTGCCCGACATCGTGGTGACGCTGGCCACCAGCTACATCTGGTCGGGGCTGGCTTTGTGGATTTTGCCTTCGCCGGGCGGCGGCACTGCCCCAGAAATGCGCTGGCTTTTCACCGGCTCCCCCTCCGGTATCGGCGGCTCCTACTGGCCCCCGCTGCTGATGATCCTGGTGCCGGGCCTGCTTGTGGCGCTTTGGGCGCGCAATACGCGCCCCGGGTTGACCCTCTACGCCGCCGGCAGCAACCGCATCGCTGCGCAGCTGGCCGGGCTCGATGTGCGGCGGGCAAAAATTCTCGCCTATGCCCTCGGCGGCAGCATGGCGGCAGCGGCTGGCCTCGCCACCGTCGCCATCACCGGCACGGGCGACCCACGCTTTGCCGTCGGCGCCAGCGCCACCCTCAACAGCGTGGCAGCCGTGGTGCTGGGCGGCATCGCCCTCACCGGCGGGGTCGGCAATCTCTTCAGTGTCGTCGCAACTGGGGTGACGCTGATCATGCTGAACCCTATCTTGATTGCAATGGGCGTCAATTCCAACAACGCACAGGTCATCCAGGGTGCCCTGATCGCAGGGGTGATGATGGTTGGCGGTTTGAGCACCTTCCTGCGGGAGCGACGATCATGAGAACCCCCACAGCCCAAAAACAAAAAAAGAGCGCCCGACAAGCCCAAAACTGGCTGGCCGAAAATCCGCTGGTCGCCCTGTTCGTGGTCTTCTTGGCCCTTTTTTTGCTGACCGGCGCAGTTCAGCCCAATTTCCTCTCGATCAACGGCGTGCGCAACACGCTGCTGCAGGCAGCCCCCCTGGGCATCCTGGCAGCAGCACAGACAGCCCTGATGCTGACCGGCGGCATCGACCTCTCGGTGGCCATGATCGCCACCGGCGCAGCCTATGTGGCGGCCAATCAATCCCCCAACGGCGCCGGCGTGGCACTCCTGGCCGGCACCTTGGTCGGACTGCTGATCGGCAGCGTCAACGGCGTCGGCGTGGCACTCTTCCGGGTCAACCCGCTGATTATGACACTGGCCATGTCGGGCATTTTGTTGGGGCTGTTCACCGCCTGGACACAGACCGTGCTCGCCGGCTCGACGCAGATGGCACCCTTCATCAAACTGCTGGGCGGCGGAGCCTGGATGGGCAGCGTCCCCTACAGCGTACTGGTCTGGGGCGGCGTCACGTTGCTCGTCTTCTGGCTCTTCCGCCGTTCAGGATGGGGACGGCTTCTTTACGCCATCGGGGACAACGAGCGTGCAGTGCGGCTGGCAGGGGTGCGCGTCTGGCAGGTCCGTCTGAGCGCCTACATGCTCTCTGGCATGCTTGCAGCCATTGCCGGCATGTTGCTGGGCGGACGCACCGGAGCAGTCGATCTGCAGCTGGCCGGCGCATTTTTGCTCCCCTCGGTAGCAGCCGCCGTAATCGGGGGCACCTCGATCTTTGGCGGCGTCGGCGGCTACACCGGCACCATTCTGGGCGCACTCATCCTCAGCGTGCTCAACTCGCTGCTCACCTTCCTCAACGTCGGCCAGGCGATCCAGCAAATGGTCTACGGCTCGATCGTGCTGGCCCTGGCCTGGGGCTACGCCAGCCTGATGCGGCGCAGCGGCTCGTAGTGTGTTCATCTGCAGGCTAAAACAAACAGCCTGGCTGAAGTTGCACCTTCACCTCCCACCGGAATCTCGCCAAGGGGGGACGGGACGCGAGGGACGGAAATGCCCTCTCGGAGATTCACCAGCTTTACTGCGTTTTCAGTGAGACTGGCGCGGTGAAGGTTTGGCGGCGTGATGAAGACATCCTTACTCCCCCAAAATTCCCGCCACATTCGCGGCGGCGGTTAAGTTCATTTTATACAAACGATCTTCTTCCCATGTATGGGGGTTGTTGCGAATATATTCACGAATCCTATTCAGTTCCTCATCATTGCGCACAACATGTTCCCAATAATTACGTTGCCACAGGTGCCCCAGGAACAACCCGTTGCGTTTGGCCATCAGCAGCGCATTGCGATGAACCAACGATTTATACGCCCCCACCACCGCCTGTAGGGGCGACCCTTGCGGTCGCCCGTATGGTCGGTCATGGGTATCATCGGGGGCACCCGCCTG
>JAPLGY010000402.1 GCA_026389955.1 Caldilinea sp.
CGCCCTGGGCCGCAGGCAGCTCGGCCAGGGGGTCAAAGGGATGGAGCGTCGCGCCGGCAAAGTCGACCGCTGGCCGGTAGAGCGCAGGGACCGGTGTCGGCAGATAGACCGTTCGGCCAGGGGCCAGGGCACGCACCGCCACATAGCGTGCCTCTGCCACGCTGCCACAGATGGTCACCTGACTTTCGTCGATGGCCAGCTGGCCGGCCACAGCCCGGCAGAGCGGGGCGATCCCAGGGCGCCGTGTGTAGTGGTCGCACTGGTGGCGCGCCATCGCGGTGGCTGTGGCTTCCCGCACCGCTGCGCTGCTGCTGCCAGCTGTCGTCTCGCCGCTCAGGTCCAGGGCGGTCGCCGCGCCGGCGGCGGGCGCCAACAGGCAGGCTCGCTGCGCCACCTGCTCTCCCAGTCTCGAAGGTGCCATGCTCATACACCCTGCGGCCGGTCGCCGCCTTCGCCTTCTTTGTAGACCTGCATGAACTCGATCTCGATGCCGCTGACCTCGTCTTGCAGAAAGGCCACCCACCCTTCTGGGTGGATATGGCTGCCGGTCACTTTGCAGGCCGAGCATTCCTTGAGGGTCGCGCCGTGGGCCTGGGCCTCTGCCAGCGCCGCGTCGATATTCTCGACGGCAAAGCAGAGATGGTGCAGCCCTTCGTGTCCGCGCTGGTCGATCCAGCTCGCAAAACGGCCGTCGGCATCCATCGACTGGGTCACCTGGAATTCGATCCCACCGAGGTCAAAGACTGCGGCCCGGTTGCGGCTTTTGTAGAACTCTTTGACCTGCACCTCGTCGGACACGCCGAGCAGCCGTTTGTAGGCGTCCAGCGAGCGGTCGACATCGCGCACGGCAAAGGTCATGTGTTTGATCTGGGTCACCTTCATGGTTGTTTCTCCCTCTGGACATGGGTTCATTGTATAGGTGCTCGTGCCAGCCGTTCTTGCATCGACTGGACGTACAGGGTCACTTTTTCGGGGGCAAAAGAAAAATCGTACCCTTCGTTTGCCAAGGTGCTGGCGATCGGGCCGGCGTCGAAGCGCAGGCCGGTGTAGCGGTCGGGCGGCTGGGCGGCCAGCCAGACAAAGGCTGGCGCCAGTTCCAGCGCGTCACACCAGTCGGCGCTGCCGGCGGCCCGTTGCTGGGCCTCCTGGTCGCGGCTGACCGAGGTGGGTTTGATCCGCCGGCCAGGGCCCATCGTGTTGACTGCGATCTGGTGGGCGCTGGCCTCCAGCGCCAGCGCCTGGGTAAAGCCTTCCAGGCCATGTTTGGCTGCGCAGTAGGCGACTTCGTCGACAAAGCCGCGCACGCTGGCTCCGCTGGCGATTGCGATGCAATGGCCGTGCCGTTGGCGCACCATGTGGGGCCAGACGGCCCAGACGCCGTGATACACCCCTGTCAGGTTGACATCGATCATCTTGCGCCAGAAGGCTGGGGTGTGGGCCTCGAAGGGGGCCAACGGCAGGATGGCGGCGTTGCTGACCAGGATATCGACCCGTCCCCAGCGTTCGACGATCCTGGCGGCACTCTCCTGCATGGCGACAGCATCGCACACATCGGTCAGCAGCGCCAGCGTTGTGCTGCCGCCGAGATCGACAGCGGCGTCGATCTCGGCGGCAGTGGCGGCCAGTTCGTCGGCGTTGACATCGGTGATGCAGACGCGTGCACCGGCCTGAGCCAGCCCGCGCGCGATGGCTGCGCCCAAGCCCCGCCCCGCCCCGGTCACCCAGGCCACCTGGTTGTCCAACAGCTGCGGGATCATGGGGTCAGCCGATCTGCAGCAGCGACTGGAGGTTGGCCTGGGGGACGACCAGGGGCTGGAGGGCCGGGGTCTTGCAGGTCATCAACACCGCGATCCCAGGTCCATAGCCGCTGCGGAAGCTGCCCCCCTGGCAGACCACCCCGATCGTGGTGGCCCCGCGCAGGTAGCCGTGCCCGTAGCGGCTGTCCCAGTCAGAGACCGCGACCAGGTCTCCAAAACGCAGCTCTCCCAGCCCGGCCTCTTCAAACAGGTTGGGGTCGGAGGTCTGCAGGTTGAGGGCTCCGTTTTCGCTGCCCAGCCCGGCGCCGGCGCCAGCCAGCACGCTGGGCACCACCCCTTTGACCGGCACGATCAGCGAGCCGTTGCCGCCGACGTCAGGGTTGAGCGCGTCCAGCAAGGCGGGCGAACAGCTTTTGAACTGGATGTCGGGGAACTCGGTCAGCTGCAGGCCGACGCCGTGCGCCTGCACCTGAATTTTGTCGCCTGGCGCCATTTTTTCCAGCGCTGCCTGGTCGAAGTGGCAGATCACATGTTCGGCAAAACGTCCGCTTTTGCCGGTCACCACGCCAGCGGCGCCGGCGGCGGCGCCGCTGACCACACGGGCTCGGTTGCCCAGACAGGCAAAGACGCCGAGTGCAACGTTGGCCCCGCCGCTGGCCTTGATCGAGACTCCTGGCTGGATCAGCTCTGCCGCCCAGCCCAAGGCACGGTCTCCCAGCCGGACATTGTAGACGATGCCGCCAAAGGCTGGCAGGAGCAGCGGCTCGCCCGCAGCCGAGACCAGATAGGGGCTGGCCGGCAGCCCGGGCATGGCTGGGTTGGCGATCTCCCCCAGCACCGAAATTTTTACCAGTTGAGACAGATTTGTGGTCAACATAGCAGACCTTTACCCTCAGCAAATTCCAAAAAAATGGGCGAGATTGGCGGTTGGGTCGATGACGGGCTCGATCGAGCCGTCAACGCAGGCCAGCAGATCCTGGCAGCCTGGCCCATGCCCGGTCATCACCGAGTCGCCGTGCATGATCAGCCCGATCGAGATGCCGCCGGGCAGGTAGCCGCGTCCGTAGCGGTGGTCGGTGTCCATCACCGCCACCAGGTCGCCCAGCCGCAGCTGGTCGGCGCCGTACTCGGCCAGCGCTGCGCGGTCGCCGGTCATCAGGTCCTGGTCGACAAACTCCGGGGTCAGTTCGGCGCCGCTGCCCATGATATGGGCCGGCAAGCAGGCCACGACCGGCACCTGCAGCTTGCCAGCAGGGGAGCGGCGCAGCCCCCACCGTTCGAGCAGCGTGGGGCCCGCTTTTTTGACCAGCACCCCGGGGAAATCCAGCAGCTGCAAACCGCGCCCGGCAGTTTTGATCACGATGCGGTCGCCGACCGACAACAAATCGAGCACCTCTGGCGCAAAATCGACCAGCAGCCGGGCATGCTCGCCTGTGACGATGCCGCGGGCACCGCTGGCGGGGCCGCTGGCCACAAAGGCTTCGTTGCCCACACAGGTCAAATAGTGCATGGCATGATCGACCTCCGAGTCCGGGTGGGCGATCGAGACCCCAGGCTCGACATGGTCGCCCGCCCAGCCGTAGGCGGGGTCGCCCACGCGGGCGTTGTAGACGATCCCTGCCATCCCGATCAGCACCCGCCCGACCCCTTCGGTGTCGGGCCGATAGGGGGAGCGGTCCAAGGTGGGGGCGCTGATGAAGCCGGAGACCGCCAACGTCACAATCTCATTTTGATTGGTGCGTACCATTGTTCTTTCTCCCTGGCAGATCTGCTCAAAGCACCCGGTGGGCCAGCGCGTCGCCCCGGGCGAAACGCAGGACATTGGCCAGCACATCCCCCATCTGCCGGTCGCGCGCGCCGCCCGAGCCGCCGCCGATGTGCGGGGTCAAAATCACATTGTCGCACAGCAGCAGCGGGTGGTCGTAGGGGATCGGCTCGTACACAAAGACATCCAGCCCAGCCCCGGCGATCTGTCGGCTTTGGAGGGCAGCGACCAGCGCCTCCTCGTCGACCACACCGCCCCGGCAGATGTTGACGAGGTAGGCGCTGGGTTTCATCAGCGCCAGCTCGCGCGCGGCGATCATCTTTTCGGTCTCTGGGGTCAGCGGGGTCGCCAGCAGCACAAAGTCGGCGGTGCGCAGCAGCGTCTCTTTGTCGGCATAGGTGACCCCCTCGGCCGCTTCGAGCGATTCGGGCAGCCGTGTGCGTTTGTGGTAGATCACCGACATCCCAAATGCACGGGCCCGCCGCGCCGTTTCGGTGCCGATTTCGCCGAAGCCGAGCACGCCCAGCGTATGCCCAGTCACCTCGAAAAGGCCTGGCAGCTGCATCCACTGAAACTTGTGGCGGCGTTGTTCGGTGCGGATCGGCTCGACGCCGAGGGTGCGGTAGGCCCCGCTCACGGTGTCGGCGTGGCCGCGCACCAACTTTTTGCTCAGCGCCAGGATCAGGGTCATCGCCAGCTCGGCCACGGCGATGCAGCCGTGCAGCGGCATGGTGGCGACGGCCACCCCCGCCTGGCGGGCAGCCGCCAGGTCGATGCCGTCTGGCCGGCTGCCGTAGCGCTGGATCAGTTTGAGGCGGGGAGCGGCTGCGATCAGGGCGGCGTCGACCGCGCAGGTTTGTGTCACGAGGGCGTCGGCGTCGGCGAGCAGCGCCGCCAGGGCCTGCGGGTCGCTGTCGGCCGGGGCCAGCAACCGCAGCCCCGGCGCCAGCGGCGCAATCCATTCAAAATCAGCCGCCCCTTTCGGGTCGGCCAGCACGACCGTGAACTGTTGCATAGTCCCCCTAACTTGGTGGTGTGAGCGCGGGCGATGCCGCCTCTTCTGTCTCCGCTGGCCAGTTGGCCAGCAGATTGTGCAGCGATTCGGTGATGTGGTCGCTCAAGATCTGCTTGGCCAGCGGCTTGTTGCGCTGGCGCAGCGCAGTGATCAGGGTCGGGTGGCTGCCGACCACCTCGTCCAGAAAGGTGTAGATGCGGTGGCGGGTGCGCAGGCAGCGCCACATCCCGACTTTGAGCGTCAGCCACAGCTTGTGGGCCAGCTCGTGGTGGGACTGAACGATCAGATATTCGTGGAACCGCAGGTCGATCTCGACCAGGCGTGCGAGGTCGCCGCTGCGGGCGACTGTCCGCATCTCTTCGACTACGGTGTCGAGAGGGTCGATTTCGGCGTCTGTCATGCGGTCAAGGGCGCGGTCGAGGGCCAGCAGTTCGAGGGCAGTGCGGACCGAGTAGAGCTCCTCGACATACTGGCGGGTCAGCGGCGTGACGACCACCCCTTTGTAGGGCACGCTTTGCAGCAGACCTTCCTGTTCCAACTGGCCAATTGCCTCGCGGATCGGGCCGCGGCTGACGCCCAGCTGTTCGGCAATCTGGGCCTGGTTGAATTCGGCGCCGGGTGGCAACGTGCCTTCGACGATCAGCTGCCGCAAGATCCCCGTCACATTCTCCTTGAGCGTCCGTGGCTCAATGCGCTGAAGGTGTTCTAGTGTGTTCACAAGTCCTCACCGACTGTGCAGTTTTGCACGATGCTTACTGGGAAGTCGCCAAAAAGGTGATTGACATCGTCTGGAAGGTATGATACGCTTTTCAGGTAAATTTGTCAACTGTCAACAGTTGACTTGTTCCGTCCGGAACAGCTGCGCACCAACCGAGTCAGACGCCGATCCCGACACGCCTGGAGTGCCGCCAGAAGCCTGGCAGGATCTTGCCAGGATCGTATCAGGGATTGGAGCTGATTGCGGTATCGGCATCCTGCTGCCAACAGGATGCACCATAAGATTGAGCGCACAACGCTGACCGAGTCGGTGCTGTCCTGTGACACTCGCATTCCCCATGCGCGGTCTATTACAGTTTGAACGGGTTGTTTGGATGGGTGTCAAGGAGGCTCAGAAGATGAAGCACAAGGTCGTCGGTGTCTGGTTGGTTGTTTGGCTTGTCGGGCTGGTCTTGACAGGCTGTGTAGCGGCGCCTGCCGCAGCGCCTGCTGCAGCGCCTGCCGCAGAGGGGGGGGAGCGCGGCGGCATTCTGACCGTTGCCCGCTCTGCGGATGTCAACTTGTGGGATCCCAAGTATACGAACGACAATTATTCTTTGTGGGCGGAGATGCAAATCTTCGCCACGTTGATGCAGAATTCGCCAGACGGCTTGCAGCTGAACCCTTGGCTGGCGGAGTCCTACGAATTCAACGAGGAGGCCACCGAGGTGACCTTCAAACTGCACGACAACGCCCAGTTCTGCGATGGCAGCCCGATCACGGCCGAGGATGTCAGATGGTCGCTGGAGCGCGGCCGGGAGCCAGATTCGAACGTGTCGTGGCAGTTTTTCTCCAACCCCGTCATTGAAGTGGTCGACGATTTGACCCTCAAATTCACGCTGGACCGCCCGAACGTTGCCTTTCCTCATTATCTGACCTTATGGGGCATGTCGGTGCTGTCGAAAAAGCATGCCGAGACCGTTGGGGTCGAGGCGCTTTCCACGCAGCCGCTGGGGTCTGGCCCCTTCTGTCTGGACCGCTGGGACAAAGGCCAGCTGGTCGTGTTGAAACCCAACCCTGGCTACTGGGGGGAGGACCGCCCGTTGGTCGACGAGGTGCATCTGCGCGTGGTGCAGGACGACAACGCCCGTGTGCTGCAAGTTCAGACCGGCGAAGTGGACATTGCCCTGGACATCCCCTATGCACAGGTCGAGGCATTGAAAGGTGCTCCTGGCGTAGAGGTCTTTGTCGACACACTGTACGGCACGGCCGCCATCCCGCTCAACCAGCGGACGGTCCCGGAGTTTGCCGACAAGAAGATTCGCCAGGCGATGGCGCATGCGATCGACCGGCAGGCCCTGGTCGATGCTGTCCTGTTGGGCCAGGGGGAGGTGGCCAAGTCGCCTTTTTACGGGCCGGCCATCCTGTACTGGACCGGCGACTTCGAGATCCCGTATGACCTGGAGAAGGCTCGCCAGCTGATGGCCGAGTCCAGTGCACCTGATGGGTTTGCCACCGAGCTGATCATCACCTCTGGCGACACGATGGCGGCCCAGACCGCCGTCATCCTCAAAGACCAGCTGGCGCAGATCAACATCGACGTCACCATCACGCCGGTGGAGGCGGGCACCTGGTGGGAGATGTGGTCAGGGGGCACCTATCAGATGCTCTACAAGCTGGGCACGAACGACGTGATCGACCCGGCTGAAAACTTGCCCTTTGACTTCTGGTCGGTCGAGGATGGGGGCTCGGACGCGGCGTTCACCGGCTTCTACAACGAACGCATTGTGGAGCTGAGCCAGGCGGCCGAGCGGGAGTTCGACAATGCGAAGCGGGCGGAGCTCTACTACGAGCTGCAGCAGATCGCCATGGACGAGACCCCCCAGCTGTGGCTCTTCCATCCGTCCAACCGTTGGGCGACGCGTGACAACATCGAAGGGTTCTCTGTCTTCCCCACCGGCCTGCATCGTTTCTGGCTGGCGTCGAAGACGCAGTAGGGTTCGGTTGAGGAGGGGCCCCTGCCAGGCTGGCCTGTGCGGCCTGGCAGGGGCGTGCGAACAGCGGACGGAGGTCTACCGGCTCCCTGTCTGAGCTGGGAGAGCCCTGGCGGTTGGAGAGAAGTGCTGTGGATATTTGGACGTTTCTGCGCAAGCGGCTGGCCCACACGCTCCCGGTTTTGTTTGGGATCACGTTGGTGGTGTTTTTGATGGTGCGGCTGATCCCGGGGGATCCGGCGCGCATTCTGTTGGGGACCCATGCTACGCCCGAGCGGGTGATGGAGCTGCGTCTGGCGCTGGGGCTCGAGCAGCCTCTTTGGCAGCAGTTTTTTTTGTTTGTCGGCAATGTGGTGCGCGGGGATTTGGGGGATTCGCTGGTCTATCGTCGGCCTGTGCTCGAGGTGATTTTGGAGCGGCTGGCGCCGACTCTTTTTTTGGTTGCCTATGCGGCGTTTCTCTCGCTGCTGGTGACCATTCCGTTGGCGTTGTGGGCCGCGCTTCGTCAGAACCGTCTGCCTGACCAGGGGGTGCGTGGGTTTGCCACGTTGACCCTTTCGATGCCCAGCTTCTGGCTGGGGCTCAACCTGTTGATTTTGTTTGCTGTGCGGCTGCGTTGGTTTCCGGTAGCTGGCTACGGCAACGACCTGCGCCAGCATTTTTGGCATCTGTTTTTGCCGGCCCTGACGATCACGTTGGGGTTGGCGCCGATGTTGATTCGCAGCCTGCGCAGCAGCCTGATCGATGTGTTGAAGGCCCCTTATGTGGAGTTTGCCCGTGCCAAGGGGATCAGCGAGCGGCGTGTCTTGCAGCATCATGTGCTGCGCACCGCGCTGAGTTCGACGGTCACGATTTTGGGGCTCAATCTGGGGTGGCTGATTGGGGGGACTGTCGTCATCGAGACGGTGTTTACGATTGCGGGCATGGGGTCGTTGGTGGTCAGCTCGATCTTTGCCCGTGACTACCCGGTGATCCAAGGGGTGACCTTGCTTTTTGGGGTGTTGGTCGTGTCGATCAACCTGTTGACCGACCTGGTCTATGCCATTTTGGATCCGAGAGTGACCTATGAGTGAGCCGTTGACGGGTGTGGCTGGGCGGGTGAACGACTGGGGGCTTCGCTGGCAGGAGGCCCGCTGGCTGCAGCAGCCGGCCTTGCTGGTCGGCGGGGGGCTTTTGCTGGCGATGGTGCTGGCCAGCCTGTTGGTCGGGCAGATCAGCCCCTACGACCCGATCGCCCAGAACCTCTCCAACACGCTGCAGCCTCCCAGCCCGCTCCACTGGTTTGGCACGGACAACTTTGGCCGCGATATTTTTACCCGGGTGCTGTACGCTGTTCAGCTGGATTTGCAGATTGGCGTGCTCAGTGTGTTGTTTCCGATGGTGGTGGGGTTGTTTTTGGGGTCGTTGGCCGGGTATCTGGGCGGGTGGGTGGAGACGGTGGTCATGCGGGTCGTCGATGTGTTCACTGCCTTTCCATTTCTTGTCATGGTGATCGCTATCATTGCGATTTTGGGGCCGGGGCTGACCAGCATGTATGTGGCGCTGACCTTGGCTGGCTGGAGTGCCTATGCCCGGATCGCGCGCGGGGAGATTCTGGTCATCAAGAAGGCCGAGTATGTACAGGCCGCCCGCGCGCTGGGGTTCAGCAATGTGCGAATTATGTTTCGGCACATCCTGCCCAACATTGTGACGCCCGCCATCATTTTTGCGATGTCGGATATTGTGCTGGTGATTCTTTCGACCACCTCGCTGAGTTTTCTGGGGCTGGGGGTGCAGCCGCCGACCCCGGAGTGGGGCAGCATGATTGCGGAAGGGCGTCCTTTCATCATGACCGCCTGGTGGCTGGTGACGCTGCCGGGGATGGCGATCGTGCTGGTCGGGCTGGGACTGAGTCTGTTGGGAGATGGGCTGGCGGACGTTCTCCGCACCGAGGAATGACGATGGAACCCATTTTGGAAGTGCGCAACCTGACGACGCAGATCCCGACGCGGCGGGGTCTGTTGACGGCTGTCGACGATCTCTCGTTCACGCTCCACAAAGGGGAAATTTTTGGGGTGGTGGGGGAGAGCGGCTCGGGCAAGAGCATGACCTGCCGTTCGCTGTTGCGTCTGCTGCCTTCTTCGGCGCGCACGGTGCAGGGCAGTGTAGGGTATCGGGGCCGCGACCTGCTGCAGCTGCCGTCCAAGGCCTTCAACCAGGTGCGCGGTCGCGAGATTGCCATGATTTTTCAGGATGCGATGGCTGTGCTCAACCCGGTTCATCGGGTCGGCGATCAGTTGACCGAGGCGATGCGGGCGCATGGGGTGGTGGCGACCGCGGCGGAGGCCCGGGTGCGTGCTGTCGAGCTCCTGCGCAAGGTGGGGATCCCGGCTCCAGAGCGGCGGCTCCAGGACTATCCGCATCAATTCAGCGGCGGCATGTGCCAGCGTCTGGGGATCGCGATCGCGCTCTCCTGCCAGCCGCAGATCATTTTGGCTGATGAACCGACCACGGCTCTGGATGTCACCATCCAGGACCAGATTTTGAAGCTTTTGATCGGGCTGCAGCACGAGCTGGGGGTCAGCCTGGTGCTGGTCACCCACGACATGGGGGTAGTTGCCCAGAGCTGTCAGCGGGTGGCGGTGATGTATGCGGGCCAGATTGTAGAAATTGCCGACACGGTCTCGCTCTTCACTGCCCCGAAACATCCCTACACGCGTGGGCTGCTCACCTGTGTGCCGCGGCTTGCCGCCGACGGAGAGGTGCTGCCGCTGACGCCGATCCCTGGCTCGCCCCCGGATCTGGTGCATCCGCCGGCCGGCTGCCGCTTTCATCCTCGCTGCCCGCTTGCCAGCGAGGAGTGCCGGCACGGCACCTTTCCTTTGCAGCAGGTCGGACAGCAGCATGCCAGTGCCTGCATCAAACACGAACAGCTGGGGCCGTTGCCATGAACGAGTTGAGACCTGTGCCGCCGATTTTGGAAGTGAACGGGCTGTCCAAGCGTTACGTCATGAATGCGGGCTTCTGGCAGCAGCTGACCCGTCGGCCCCCCGAGATCCTGCATGCGGTCGACGATGTGAGCCTGCGCATTGCGCCCGGCGAAATTTTTGGGCTGGTCGGTGAATCTGGCTCGGGCAAGACCACTCTGGGGCGCTGTCTGCTGCGGCTGGTCGAACCGACTGCCGGGCAGGTGCTCTTCAAAGGAGTAGACATTTTGCAGTTGCCCCGCGCCCAGATGCAGGGCATGCGGCGCAAGCTGCAAATCATCTTCCAGGATCCCTAGTCATCGCTGAACCCGCGTATGACAGTCCGACAGATGCTGGGCGAGGTGTTGGCGGTCCACAGCCTGTGCCCACCGCACCGGGTCGTGGCCCGCGTCCGAGAGCTGCTGCATCTGGTCGGGCTGCCCGCCGA
>JAPLGY010000495.1 GCA_026389955.1 Caldilinea sp.
GGGCCAGCAGGCTGAAATTGCAGGTCATGATCTCGACGATCGGGAGCATGCCGGCCAGGGCGGCCCCGATGCCGGCCCCGGTGTAGGAGGATTCGCAAAGGGGAGTGCCAAGGATCCGTGGTTCGCCGAGCTCATCCAGCAAGCCTTTGCTCACGGCGAAACAGCCGCCGTAGCGGCCCACGTCGGCTCCCATCAGAAAGACCCGGGGGTCTCGTTCAAGGGCGGCGCGCAGGGCCTCGCGCAGGGCCTCGCGATAGGTCAGCGTGCGGGTTTCCCCGGTTGGCGGTTGTGGTTCGGGCAGCGTATAGCGGGCGGCTGGCGTCTCCTCTTCGGCATAGACGAACCGTTCCAGGTCGGCGACAGGCTCCCAGGTGCCGGCTTCGGCGAAGGCAACCCCTTCTGCGATTTCCGACTGGACCTGCTGTTCGAGATCGGTGAGGTCCTCTGCGGAGATCAGGCCGTCGGTGTGCAGCTGGGCGCTGAAGCGGGCGATCGGGTCCTGCTGGCGCCAGCTCTGCACCTCTTGTTTGTCTCGGTAGAGTTCGGCGTCGAACATCGAGTGGGCGCGAAAGCGGTAGGCGCGGCACTCGAGCAGCTGGGGGCCACCGCCAGCTTTGATGCGGGCCACAGCCTGTCGGGCCGCCTGCTCGACTGCCAGCACATCCATCCCATCGACCGCATGTGCTTCCAGCCGATAGGCGGCGGCTTTTTTGGCGATATCGGGTTCGGCCTGGTGCAGTTCCAGCGCTGTGCCCATGGCGTAGCGGTTGTTTTCGCAGACGAAGAGCACGGGCACCTGCCAGAGGGAAGCCAGGTTGAGCGACTCATGAAATTCTCCTTCAGCGACTGCACCGTCGCCAAAGAAACAACAGGTGACCCGGTCGAGCGACTGCAGCTTGTCGGCCAGCGCCATCCCGACTGCCAGCGGCAAGTGGCCGCCGACGATCGCATTGCCGCCGTAGAAACGGCTCTCCCGGTCAAAGAGGTGCATGGAGCCCCCGCGTCCGCGTGCACAACCCTCCTGCTTGCCGTACATTTCGGCAAAAATTGCCCCGGCGCTGACCCCGCGCAGCAGGGCATGGGCGTGCTCACGATAGGTGGCCACGACCGCGTCTGCAGGCGTCAGTGCCTGCAGGACGCCTGTTGCGATCGCCTCTTCGCCGTCGTAGAGATGCATGAAACCACGAATTTTGCCTGCACTGTACAACTCGTAACATTTTTCTTCCAGCCGGCGGACGCGCAGCATGGCATGCAACAACTGCAGCCCATGCTCTCGTTCGACGGCAGCTCTCTTGCGGCTACGCAACGGTTGGCGTTTCACGGCAACACACTCCTTGCGGCGTCGGTCGCGCCGCTCTCCGCCTCTTCGGCAGACTTTTCCAGCGTCGACAGATCCCCTTCTGGCAGCCCGAGTTCGCGCGCTTTGAGCAGACGGCGCATGATTTTGCCGCTGCGCGTCTTGGGCAAGTTGTCCTGGAATTCGATCAGCTTGGGGGCCACGGCGGAGCCCAGCCTGGCCCGCCCCCAGCCGATCAGCTCCAGCCGGAGCGTCTCACTCGGCTGAAAAGCGGGCTTGAGCGATACAAAAGCCTTGACCACTTCGCCGATCACGGGGTCTGGCACCCCGATGACACCGGCCTCGGCCACCGCCGGGTGGGTGAGCAGTGCGCTTTCCACCTCGAAGGGGCCGACCATATGGCCGGCAGTTTTGATGATGTCGTCGGCGCGCCCGACAAACCAGAAATAGCCTTCCTCGTCCTGCCTCGCCAGATCCCCAGAAATGTACCAGCCATCGACAAAGCAGCGGGCGTAGCGCTCCTCGTCGTGCCAGTAGCTGCGAAACATTGAGGGCCAGCCTGGGCGCAGGGCCAGGTGGCCTTCGACGGTGGGGCTGTCGACCACGCGCACATGGCCGTTCTCGAGCAGCTCGACGATCCTTGCTTCGATCCCAGGCAGCGGGCGCCCCATCGACCCAGGGCGGATCTCCATCGCCGCATAGTTGGCAATCATGATGCCGCCGGTCTCGGTCTGCCACCAGTTGTCGTGGATCGGCAGATGGAGCCTGTTGACTCCCCAGTTCACAGCCTCGGGGTTGAGCGGTTCACCGACGCTGGCGATGAAGCGCAGGTGGCTGAGGTCATACTGTTGGCGTGGCTCCAGATCCATGCGCATCAGCCGACGGATCGCAGTGGGGGCGGTGTACCAGACGGTGACCTGTTGTTCTTCCAGGATCTGGTACCAGCGGGCAGCGTCGAACTCGGCCTCGTCCACGATCAGGGTGACGCCATGGCAGAGGGGGGCGCTGATTCCGTACGAGGTGCCGGTGACCCAGCCTGGGTCGGCGGTGCACCAGAAGACATCGTCCGGGTGCAGGTCGAGGGCATAGTGGGCGCTCATATAGTGGAAGAGCACGGCCTGGTGGACATGAAGTGCCCCCTTGGGTGTACCCGTGGTGCCGCTGGTGAAGTGCAGCAGGGCGTGCTCTTCTGGGTCGGTCGGCGGAATCGTGAACTGGGGGGAGGCTGCCGCCATCAGCTGGGGCAGCGAGAGCACAGAGCTGTCCAGGTGGGCAGGGACGTCGGTCAACAGCACATACTCCAACGTCGGCAGCCGCGCCCGCATTTCGGCGATTTTGCGTTGTTGGAACAACCGTTCGGTCGTGACCAGCACCCGGCCGTCGCCAAGGGCCAGACGCTGCTCGATCGGCCCGGGGCCGAAGGCTGAAAAGAGCGGGCAGAGCACGCAGACCTGTTTGAGTGTGCCCAGCACGGCGATATAGAGTTCTGGGATCCGGCCGGCCAGCACGAAGATGCGGTCACCCTTCTTTACACCCAGTGTGCACAGCACGTTGGCAAAGCGGTTGCTTTGCTCTGCCAGGCTGGCATAGGTAAAATCGCGCACCTCCCCCTCTTTGCCTAGCCAGCGCAGGGCCAGATGGTTGCGCCGGGGGCCGTTGGCATGGCGGTCGACCGCTTCATAGGCGATGTTGAGCCCCTGTCCGCCGGGCAGCCCTGTCAGCGCCTGACGGACTTGTGCCCAGTCAAATGTGCGACAGGTTTGTACATAATCGACAAGATTGGGAGATACCTGCAGCGCAGCGAGTGATTTGTGGATCGGTTGCCATTCCATTGCGCTACCTCTTCCGGGAACGAGGGTGACGTATCGATTCCTCACCTCTTTACAGTGTAGCAGAGCCCAGCTGACCGTTGAACGGTCAAATGGCCAGGTTTGTTGCAGGAGGGGAAGAGTTGTCCGGCGCTGCCTGTGCAGGCAGCGCCGGACTCACCATCAACCTGGCAGAGGCAGCCGGTCGGCCACGGACGGGAACGAGGGAAACGGCTTGTGGGGTTCGTTTTGATACCAGTATGCGGTGCTGGACAGATCGTCGGAGCGATGGTTGTTGTGCCCGTGTTCGAGGGTGACCTTGATGCTCTGGCGAAAATGGACAGGGTCTTCGATATGAAACCGATAGTAGGAGGATTTTCCGCTCCAGTTGGGGCCGCCAGGCAAGGTCAAGCCATGGTAGGGGCTGTCATATTTGACGGCCGGGCAGTAGGCCGTGTTGAAATAATCTTCCGTACCCGTGCCATGCAGCGTGGGGGGCCATTGTTCGCCGTCGATGAAGATCATGTCGTCGCCTTCACCGTACCAGTTGAAGATTCTAAAAAATTCCAGCCGCTCTTCAGGGGTTGCTGCCCGGGCCTCTTCGCGGGTCTGGGGCCAGACTTTGTCGGCTGGCCAGGAGAAGGCATCGCCGACCCGCAGGTTATGCACGTTGAAGTTGCATCCGACATAGTGGCCTGTCCCTTCTGCTTCCAGCAGAACGTAGTTTTCCTTGCCGCCAAGATTGCGGCCGCCAAATTCAAAGGCCAGGTTGCGCAGGGTGTCGTCTGGTGCCTGTGCGAACGGCGAGCTGTTGGCCTCAAAAAGTTGGCGAGTCTCTTCGACCAGTGCCGGCAAGGCTTCCTTGCGAAGGCCTTGCGTCGGATTTTCTCGCCGCCACTGCGCGTGAAAACGGCCCATGTCTGCTGGAATCGTTGCATGCAGCTCGTAGTCGATATAGTAATAGAAGTTCATCGGCACATCGGCTTCGTTGTGCAGAAAAAATTCGGCTCGTTCTCCAAAGGGCATGGGGAACCAACAGTTGAAGCCACGTCCGTCGGCTGGGCTCATCTGCAGCGGCAGGGAGGAAAAATTGACCGTCTGGGCATGTCCGACACCAAAAAAATCGCCGAGGGGCACTTCAATCGAATCGTTGCTTTCGTTGTCCCAACGGGCACGCAGCACAACCCGGCGCAGATAGTCGTCCTGTGCACAGGCGTGTGTACACCAGATGTGGTTGATACAGCCAGCCCCGACAATATCTGCCAACACCACCGTCTGGCCAGGTTGGACGACCCGATAATCCAGGTTGCCTCCTGTCTGATCCCAGCTAGACACGCGGCGGGTTGTGACGTTGCGGATTCTCGCCAGCTCGCCCAGAGGGCTTCCCTTAAAGACACTCATGGTTGGCTCCTTGTCAGATAACTTCCAGAAATTCAAAGTTGGGCAGGGGAGGGAAGGGTGCGTGGGGTTCGACCTGGTACCAGAACGCGGTGGAAGCGATATCGTCTTGCAGGGCAAGATAACGCGGTTTGCCGTTCAGGCTCATCCGCCAGCCCAGGGCTTGGAGGGTGATGCGGCACTCCTGTTTGAAGCGGACAGGGTCCATCACATGCCAGCGATAGAGCCCAAAGCGGGTGTTGGCTTTGTTCAGCCCGTCGGGGATGAGCACCTGTGGCATCCCGGAGAAGGGGGAAGTAAACACGCCGTAGTGTCCTGGGGGCTGTTCGAACCCCCAGGCGCCCCCAAAATAGTCTTCGGTACCTGTGCCGCAGATCGTCGGGTAGGTTGTGTCGCCGTCCAGGTAGAACTTGACTTCTCCTTCTCCCCACCACAGGTTGTTGTTGACGCCCCATGCGATGTAGACGCCCACATAATGTCCCTGGCCGCGCACCCCATCCAAGATGGTGTACACCTCTTTGTAGGGCAGCGGGTTCTGTCGGCGAAATTGGGCATGAAAATAAGCTCGGTCGGCTTCCACCTCGGTCAGGGTGTAGTTGATCTGATAAAAGAATCCCTCGACAGCGTCTGGCAGAAGATTTTCGACTGTAATTTTTGCCCCAGTTCGGAAAGGCATTTCCCAGTAGCTGTTAAAGCCGCCGGCAGGGTTGACTGCTATTGGCAGGGAGCGGACATCGGCCCGTTCGCACCAGCCCATACAGAAAAAATCTCCCAGCGGCACTTCTACCGAGGGGGTCTCTTCGGCATCCCAGTACATCCGCAGGATCAGCGAACGCCAGAATTTGGGATGGACGGTGATCCAGATCTGTTGAATCGCGCCGGAACCGTTGATTTCGGCGAGTGTGACGACGTTGTTGGGCTGGACGGTGATGCAGGGGGAGAGTTTCCAGCCGTGTCCGAGCTCGCGCGCGGCAACTGCGCCGGTGCCTTCAGTGGCCATTCCTCCTTTGCCTTTTTCTCCGGTGAAATTTTCTGCGCTGATCGAACGGGTTTCGGCATTGGATACTCTGGCCAGGTTTCCCAGGCCCAAACCCAAACCGTTGTAGGGGTACGTCATGGTTTTTCCTCCAAATTCAGACAAAAACTGGGGATGGCAACTGTGGATTGGATCAGATGACTTCCAGCGCGTTGCGGTCAGGCAATGTGGGAAAAGGCAGGGCAGGCAACGTCTGGTACCAGTAGGCGACGGAGCAGATGTCATGTTGTCCGGGCAGGTAGCGTCCTTCTGAACGCCAACCCAGCGCCTGGATTGTCACTTTCAGATCGCTGCGAAAGGTGATGGGGTCCATGACATGCCAACGATACATGGCATGGCGATGCTGGGACTGGTAGGTGCCGTCCGGACGCAGCACCTGATGCATGCCGACGAAGGGGGTAGTGTAGGTTGTGTATTGGCCGTTCAGATCGAAGTTGTAGGCGCCGCCGAAATAGTCCTCGGTTCCTGTGCCGCAGATTGTGGGGTATTCGTTGTCGCCGTCGATGTAGAATTTGATCTCGCCCTCTCCCCACCAGCCGTTGTTCTGGATCGACCAGCCCATAGAAGTGCCGACATAGTGGCCGCGCCCGCGCACCCCGTCCAAGATGACATAGGGTTCGAGATAGGGCAGTGGGTTGCATCGTCGGAATTGGGCGTGGAAGTAGGCAGCTTGTTCCGGGACCTCGGTCAGACAGTAGTTGATCTGATAAAAACAGGCCCCGGCCTGTTTGGGGTTGCGGTTCTCCAAGGTCAGCCGGGCCCGGCGTCGAAACGGCATCTCCCAAAAACAGTTGAGGGCGCGATTGGGGTTGACGGCAACTGGGAGTGAACTGATCTGTGTGATGGGCCCTTGTGTGGGCCGTTCTGGGTTTTGAAAGCTGAAGGGCATGGCAAAAAAGTCAGTCAGCGGGCATTCGACTGCGGGCAGGGCTTCGTCTTCCCAGTAGATCCGCAAAATAAAATCCCGATCCATGATGCTGCCGCCGAACCACATGCTTTGAATTGCGCCAGATCCAGCAATGTCGGCGAGCACGACCGTATCTGTGGGGGGGATCGTGACATAGGGACGGCATTTCCACCCGCGGCCCAGCTCGCGCGCCGGGCCATCTGGCTCTGGGTCTGCCATTGCACCGGCGCCTTTGGCGCCGGTCGGATTTTCAGCGCTGATCGACCTGGTTTCTGCTTCGCTCAGCCACGCCAGATTCCCCAAATGTCTGCCAAGACCGTTAAACTGCATCGTTTTACTCTCCTCCGCTGGAATTTACAAACAAGAGAGACTGTTTCAAGAAGATGGTTGTGGCGGTCTATGAGCCGCCGGCGGGTGCAGGGTGCTGGTAGTCTACCGGTTTGAAGCAGTGGACCTGGCTCTGCTCGTCCAGTGTGACGATTGGGGGCCTGGCCTGTCGGCAGAGCTCGCGTGCATAGGGGCAGCGCCCTGCAAATTTGCAGCCTTTGTATCCGTATTCTTTGGTTTCCAGATCGGGCAGACGCACCACCTCGTTCCACTTTTCGCCAATTTTGGCGACTGAATCGAGCAGGAGTTCGGTGTACGGGTGGGAGGGGGTTTTCAGGACTTTGGCAGAGGGGCCTGACTCGACGATGCTGCCGCGGTACATGATGGCGATCTGGTCGCTCACATAATAGGCTGTCGAAAGATCGTGGGTAATGTACAAGATGGTGACTTTGAATTCATCGCGCAGTTTTTTGAACAGGTTCACGACATTCATGCGCATCGACGCGTCGATCATG
>JAPLGY010000465.1 GCA_026389955.1 Caldilinea sp.
CGCCAAACGCATGGGCATCCAGGGCTGGCTGGTCAAAACCGGACGCTTTCGTAAGGAAGATCTGGCACGCGGAATCTGGCCAGACCAGGTTCTGAACAGCATTGTGGATCTGATCTGAAAAAAAGTGCGTCAACAGCCCCCAGACGGGGGCATCTCGCCGGAGGATCCGATGAACAATTCCAAAATCAGCCTGTATGATACCACCCTGCGGGACGGCACGCAGGGCGAAGGGGTTTCCCTCAGCTGCGACGACAAGCTGCGCATCGCCCGCCGGCTCGACGAGTTTGGCATGGATTATATCGAAGGAGGCTGGCCCGGCTCGAACCCCAAAGATGTCGAATTCTTCGAGCGCGCCCAAACCGAACTCCCCCTCCTCCACGCCCGGCTGGCTGCCTTTGGCTCCACCTGCAAAGCAGGAATCCACCCAGCCGACGACGAACAAGTTCAACTGTTGATCCACGCCAACACCCCTGTCGTGACAATTTTTGGCAAGACCTGGGATCTGCATGTCACCGAGGTGCTGCGCACCTCCCTGGAAGAAAACCTGCGCATCATCCGCGAGACAGTCCGTTTTCTCAAAGCCCACAACCGCCAGGTTTTCTACGACGCAGAACATTTTTTTGACGGCTATCGTGCTAACCCAGAATATGCGCTGGCCACACTGCAGGCAGCCCTCGTCGGCGGCGCCGACTGTATTGTGCTCTGCGACACCAACGGCGGCAGCCTCCCCTGGCAGGTCGGCGAGGCCGTCGAAGCTGTGCTGCAGGAGGTGCTGGGCCAAAGCACACCCACTACCCCACGCCCAGCCCCACTCGCCCACGTCAGCCTCTCCATCCATGCCCACAACGACAGCGAAACCGGCGTCGCCAACACGCTGGAAGCGGTGCGCCGCGGCTGTACCCAGGTGCAAGGAACCCTCAACGGCTACGGCGAACGCTGCGGCAACGCCAATCTGATCAGCATCATCCCCGACCTGCAGCTCAAAATGGGCTACGCCTGCGTGACTGCCGACCGCCTGCGCGAACTGGTCGACCTCAGCCGCTACGTCAGCGAAATGGCCAACCTCCACCCCGACAGCCACCAGCCCTTCGTCGGCCAGAGCGCCTTCGCCCACAAAGGCGGCACCCACGTCAACGCCGTCGTCAAATCTGTGATGAGCTACCAGCACATCGACCCAGCCCTGATCGGCAACCAGACCCGCGTGCTGGTCAGCGAGCTGAGTGGCAAAGACAACATCGCCAGCAAACGCAAAGAGTTCGGCCTGGATGGGCTGAGCCGCGAAGAAGAACGACGAATCCTGCAGCAGATCAAAGAACTCGAAAACGCCGGCTTTGCCTTCGAAAGCGCCGAGGCCAGCATCGACCTGATGCTGCGCCGAGCACGCACCGGCTACCAGCCCCCCTTCGAGATGATCGACTACACCGCCGCCGTCGAATACCGTGCCGGCCGCGGCATGTTCTCCGAAGCGACCGTCAAAGTGCGCGTCGGAGAACATATCTTCCACGAAGTCGCCGACGGCAACGGCCCGGTCAATGCCCTCAACCGAGCCCTCCGTAAGGCCATCCTGCCCTTTTATCCCCGCCTGCACAGCGTGCACCTGACTGACTACAAGGTGCGCATCCTCGACAGCGGCAGCGGCACCGCCGCCATGACCCGCGTCCTGATCGATTTCAGCGACGGTGACCGCCGGTGGACCACCGTCGGCGCCTCCACCAATATCATCGAGGCCAGCTGGATCGCACTCTCTGACTCAGTCGAGTATTTTATCCTGACCGACGGCGAACGCAACCAGATCGCCATTACCCTGCCCACACCGGTCACCGGCACCGGCTGAACCGGCACCGGCTCATGCCGGCAGCCGAATCCAAAAGGTGCTCCCCGAGCCCACATGGCTGTCTACCCCGACCGCACCCCCGTGTGCCTCCACGATCTCTTTGACGATGGCCAGCCCCAATCCAGAGCGACCTCGGATGCGGGCACGGTCGACCCGGTAAAAACGCTCCCAGATCCGCTCACGTTCCTGAGGGGGTATCCCTTCACCGCTGTCGACAACCATACACTGGACCTGACATTCTGCGGACAGCCTTTGCAACGCCAACGTCACGCTGCCGGCAGCCGGCGTATGTTTGAGCGCATTGTCGAGCAGATTGGCCAGCACACGCCGCAGCTTGGCTGCATCCCCCTGAATAAGCGGAAGATCGGCCGCAGGAACCCAACGCAGTTCCACCTGAGACGCCGCAAACAGCGGACGAAAGCTCTCCAAAACCTCTGCCCCCAGCTGTACAAGGTCCACTTGCTGCAGCTGCAACCCATTGTTTTCCATTCTCGCCAGATCCAACAACTCTTCGACCAGTTCGGTCAGCCGCTGGGCTTCCTGGCTGATCACCAGGGCAGCCCGCTGCCGGGCCTCCGCACTCTCTGCCGTGCCGTCTAACAAGGCCTGGCTGTAGCCGTGGATGCTGGTGAGCGGCGTCTTGAGGTCGTGGCTGACATTGGCCACAAAATCGCGCTGCGCCTGCTGACTCTGCTGAACCCGGTCAGCCATCTGGTTGAAACGGGTGGCCAGCACGTGGAGCTCGGCCAGCGAGATCTGTCCGGTGTCGACCCGATAGGCCAGATTGCCGCTGGCCAGCGCCTGCGTCCCGGCAATCAGCGGATTCAAGCTGCGTGTGACGGCACCGGCGGTCCAGCGGCTGAGCAAAAATACCGCCAGCCCCAATGCCGCCAGCCCACTCGCAAGCAGCCCTCCCGGCAGGTCCAGCACCGACTCTACCATCGCCTGCAGCACAGCCGGCTGCATCTTGAGCACCACCAGCTCGAT
>JAPLGY010000406.1 GCA_026389955.1 Caldilinea sp.
ATGATCGACTTGAGTTCCAACACCTCGTGGGCCTTGCGCACAAAGCTGAGCGCCACCCAGTCCACCTGATGGTCCAGCGCAAATTTGACATCCTCGATGTCTTTGTCGGTGAGCGCAGGAATGTCCAGCGAAGCATCCGGCAGGTTCATCCCCTTGTTGCTCTGCAACAGACCCGAGAGGATGATCCGGGTTCGAATTTCGGTTGGGTGCGTTTCCAAGACTTCCAGCTCCAGCATGCCGTCGTCGAGCAGAATACGCTCGCCGGGCTTGACTGCCTTGGGGAGATCTTTGTACTGGATCGGGACACGGCCCGGTTCGCCCAGAATGGGGTCTGTGGTCAACATCAATTCTTCCCCCTGCACCAGTGGCACGCCTCCCTCGCGCATCTTGCCTGTACGCAGCTTGGGCCCTTGCAGGTCGGCAAGAATGGCGATTGGCTTTTGCAGCTCTTCGGAGACCGTCCGAACCCGCTCAATCGTTTCGGCATGGTATTCGTGGGTGCCATGGCTCATGTTGAGACGTGCCATGTTCATGCCAGCGGCGGCGATCCGGCGCAGGACAGGCAATTCACGGCTGGAAGGGCCAATGGTACAGACAATTTTGACACGCAACATGGCTCAAAAGTTCCCTTGCTTGGCTGGCGATTGTTTTTCTGCATCTTACCATATCAGACAACACAGTGGAATTGGTCTGCCTCCTGCAGCACAGTTGGCGCCTTCTCCTGCTCTGGCTGTGTTTCGGCGTCGCTCTCTACCTCAGAAAGCGTGCGCTCGCCAGCCGCATAGCGGGCACGCGCATCGTCGAATTCCTCCTCCGACATACCCAGCGGTTTGTCCAGTTCTCCCAGCACGCGGTGCCAGTTGAACTTGAGCGTGCGCACCGCCTGCTCAAAAGGCCGGTCGCTGTGCACCTGGGCAAAGGTCGTGACCGCAGCGTCGGGCGACAGCGGGGCCAGCTCGTACTGCCGGGCCAGCTGCTCTCGATGAAACGCGATCCAGAGATACAGGTCCGCTGCCGTGCGGCTCGGAAAACTCTCCAACAGCCGGTGCCGCTGAATCGCTTCGACCACCGGCAGATAAATCTGGTCGTACCAGCTGCCGACCGCCTCTTCCCAGCACAACGGCTCCAGGCCGCCGGCCCGCTGGCGGTCCAGCCCACGCAAATACTGGTGGACCTGGATGTGGCGAAGCAGGATCTGGTAGCGTCCGGGCTCGGTGAGTTCGATCGCATGCCCCGGCCGCACCGTGTCCAGTCCGCTCTCTTTGAGAAATTCAGCGCGCTCCACCTTGATGATCCACTGATCTCGTTCGAAGTCTTCCATGTGCAGCAGCACCGGCGTCGGGATTTCAGTCACATAGGCCTCGATATGGGTCAGGCCATTCGCCCAGGCCACGCTGACCCGGTGGTTGCCGTCGCGCACAAAATAGACATCTCCAACTTTGTACACATCGATCGGCGGGTACCCAACCAACGACTGCATCATGGTGTCGATCCGGGCCCACCGTTCAGGGTTGATGGCCGCCCGCGGCAAAAAACTCTGGGTAAAATCCCGATAGCGGCCGACACTGCCAACGATGTTGGCCAGCGGCACCATTTGCGTGCCCATCTCCCGCTGCTGCCGTGCCTTGATCCGTTTGGCGACCTCGTCGTAGCTGACCAGGTCGACATTGTTGCCGGTGATCCGGGCCATCAGATCGGCGATCTGGGCCTGGCTGACGCGGCGACGATATTTTTCCAGCGATTCGTACTCCACCTTTTCTGTCCCTGACATCCTTTGCTTCCTCGTCTGTGAAGCCCCTGTGCGGCTCGAGCGCACGGTTTCTCTTCTCTTTGACGTATCGAGTATAGCAAATGTTCTGCGGAACGCATAGTGTAGATTGTACAAAAAGCTGCCGGAGCCACGGGGCTGCGGCTCACGGGGCTGCAGCTCACGGGGCGAGCGCCAGCAGGGCGACGCATTCGTCGGCGCGCAGGCTCATGCAGTGGACCCCCTGAACCACGCCCTCTTTGGGGGGGACCTCGTTGGCTCTGAAACGGATGAGTTTGCCCAGCCGTGAGAGGACGAACAGGTCGCTCTCTTCTGTGACAGCCGCGACACCGACCAGGGAATCTGCCTTCATGGCAGTCTTGCCCCCCGAGCCAGGGGCTTTGTTGGCCGTGAGACCAGCCAGCAACCGGACCGTGCCTTTGCCATCCTGGCCGAGCAGAAAGACTCGGCCGTCGGCAGGGGTGGCGGCTACGGCCACCACGCGGTCGTCAGGGTCGACCCGCATGCCCAGGCAGCCGCGCACCGGGACCAGCCGTTCGTTGAAGCGGATGGCCTGGCCGCTGCGGGCTGCGATCAGAAGCTCGTCGCTGCCGCAGCTCCAGCAGGCAGCGGCCGGCGCCCCTCCTTCGCGCGGCTCCAGCAGCACGCTGCCCGCCTGCAGGCTGGCCCCCAGATACGGACGGGCGATCCGCCGTACCTGGCCTCGTTCCGTCACGAGCACCAGAAAGGCGCCGTTCTCTGGCGGCCCGGGGAGGACCAAGGCCAGCCGCTCCTCCGGGCGCAGGGGCAGACGGGTGTTCAACGGCTCGCCGCGGCTGCGCACCGGGCGCTCGCTGATTTCAGCGACCGGGACCCGGAAGACACGCCCGTGGCTGGTGAGCAGCGTCAGCATTTCGGCGGGGGTGGCCATCGCCAGAAAGGCGGGTGGGTCCTTTTCGGGGCTGTCCAGGTCAAAAATCCCCATTCCACCGCGACGCTGGCGGTTGTACAGATGGCGAGGGGTTCGTTTGGCCAGCCCAGCTGCACTGACCGTGATCAGATGGGCCGAGGTAGGGGGCTCGCTCGGTTCAAACGTGGCCTCGTCCTGTGCCTCCGCCCGATCGTGCAAGCTGTGGTGGAGCTGGTTTTCCAGAGATTCAATATAGGCCAGGACGGCAGCGGGGAGGCCGGTGAGATCAGGTCGTTCCATTGTGTTCCTCGACTGGTGTTCGGGAAAATCTGGTCAGGGCAGGGTCTGGGCGATGCGTAAAATTTCCTCGGCGTAGCGGCGGCGTGGCTCGGGCAACTCCTGCCAGGTTCCTCCACTGTTCAAAAAATCGAGCAGACGGTCGATCCCCCAGTGATAGGCCACCAACGTCCAAGCGACCTCTGCGTAGCCGCGCTGCGCCAGCTGGCCGCGCAGAAAGTCCAGGTAGACTGCGGCGACCTGCACATTGCTCAGGCTGTCGAAGGGATCGCTGGCAGAGACAGCGGGGGCCCACTCGCGCCAGGTGGCAGGAAGGATCTGCATCAACCCCATTGCCCCTGCAGAGCTGAGCGCCAGGGTATCAAAGCTGCTTTCCACATAGGCCTGTGCAGCCAGCATGCGCCAATCCAGGTCATACTCTGCCCCGACCTGCTGAAAGAGCTGGGCGTAAGTGAGCCCGGTGCCGGCGGGGGAGGACGGTCTCTGTGGGCTGGCAGGGGCGGCGCTGCCGCGCAATGCGCCGCCGTTGGCGGGCACGCTGACCTGGTCGGGCAACACCAAGGGCAGGGCTGGGTCCGGCTCTGTGGACGACAGGCGTTCGAGCGGGGCGGCGGGAGGGGGGGGCGTTGCCGGCTGGTCAAGTGCCACGACAATCACCGCCGGTGCAGGGGCTGCAGGGGGTGTCCCCGATGGCGTCTGCACGGAGATCTGGAGCAACAAAGCGGCCAGCAGCAAAAGCAGGAGAGCTGCCCCGGCCCCGGCCAGCGCCAGACTGCCCGCTGCAACCAGCTGCCAGGTGCCCAGGAGAGGACGCAGCTCGACACTTTGACGCAGCTGCTGCAGCACCCGCCCCTCCTGGTCCACAGCCTGCAGCCCAAAGAAGCACGGGCGCGCGCCCAACAGCGGCAGCCGCCTGGCGGTCAACGCCACGACCGTGCGCACCTGCTGGCCAGGCTGTACAGTGCAGGGCACATCAGCCTGGCCAGGTCGAAAGACCAGACGCTCTGTCCCGGCCTTCCCCTGCACCGCCACCTGGATCGGAGCGTTGCCCAGGTTGGTCATCCGCAACGGCAGCGAGAGCGTGCGTCGCCACCAGGTCGCCCGCAACGGAGCGCGGTTCCCCACTTCCAGCAGGATCTGTTCGAAGGGCAGGATCTGTAGCACCACCCCCAGACGGGTGAGCCGGGCAGGGTCCTGGAGCGAGCGAACCACCACCGCCAGATCGTGGTCGCCGGCTTCGGCGCGGGCACTGCGTGGAGGAGCCACAGTCAGCTCCAGTGTACGCCGCTCGCCTGCCGCCAGATTGGCCTGCACATAGGGCTCGGCAGCCCACAACTCGTCCAGCCACCCCTCCAGATGGGCACGTACAGTCAGCAGATGGCCGCTGTTGTTGAGCACGCTGAGCGGCAAGGCGACCGACTGGCCAGGTTCGACCTGCCAGCAGCGCTCCGGCAGGGTCGCCACCAGCAGACCGTCTGGAAGGTCAGGGATCCGGCTGGCGGCATTTCCTGTGGACTCGACCTCCCAGACCTGCCAGTTGGAGAGGTCGAGCGGCAGCCGCTGAACGCTGGAGACAGGATCCAAATCCTCTGGGTCGATGGATTCTGGCTGTAAAGGCAGTGGGATGTCACCGTGCATGGTGCTAGTATGGGGGAGGAGCCTGCCTCTGTCAAGTTGGCTGGCCGAGGGCCCAGGAGTTTCCAAGATGAGTTTTGACCAGTTTGCAGGGCCGAATGCCCACGCGGCATCGTGGTATGATTGGCAAGGTGGTTTGTCAGGCCCCAAAGGATTGCGGAGAATTTTTGTGAGGGAAACATGCCCAAATGGATTGTCACGACACTGGCGCCGGAATACTTTGCACAGTTGGAGCAGCTGCAACGCGCGGCCTATCCGACGCTGGGCGCCCACGAATTGATGCGGGTTGAACACTTTGCCAGCCAGTACCAGGTCTTTGCCGCAGGCCAGATCGTCGTGCTTGACCCCGAACGTCCGCTCCCGGACGGGGAGCCGCGCGTGGTCGGGCAGGGTTCTGGCTTCTTCACCCCCTTCGATTTCGACCACCCCCACCATACCTTCGCAGGTTTTTGCGACGGATTTTATTTTCGCACCCATGATCCTGCCGGGGACTACTACTACGGGGCCGACATCAGCGTACACCCCGACTACCGAGGTCAGGGGATCGGCCAGCGCATCTACGCTGCGCGCAAAGAGCTGGTGCGCAGCAACAACCGGCGTGGGATTGTCGCAGGGGGGCTGCTGCCAGGCTACGCGCGCTACAAAGGCATCCTGAGCGTGCACGACTATGCAGCCGCCGTGGTGGCCGGCACCTTGCAGGATCCGACCCTCTCGTTCCAGCTGCGTCAGGGCTTTGTCGTGCACAGCTTGATCGAAAATTACATCCAGGACACCGCCTCCGACAACTGGGCGACGCTGATTGTGTGGGCCAACCCAGACTTTCATGGACCCAACAATTTGAACACTCCAGGTGAAGTGGCTGAAAAACGTGGACCGTAAAATCGCTGCCCAGCGATGCCCCCAGTTGAAGTTCAACTAGGGGCTGCACTACAATACAAATTCTATGCTGCGTTCACCTGCCCTGTCTCGGCGTTTGTCCTCTGTTTCCACGGCGGAGCGTCTCCTGTGGGGTGCGTTGCTGTTGGTGGCTTGGGGCCTGCGCCTGCATCTGCTGGATCGCCAGGACATCTGGTGGGACGAGGCCCGCAACATCGAGGTCGCGCTGCGCCCACTCACCCAGATAGCGGCTGCCCCCGAACTGGATATCCAGCCCCCCTTGTATTACTGGCTGCTGCACGGCTGGAGTCTTGCCGCAGGGGGGGCTGTGGGGCAGCTGCCTGCACAGCTGGCCTTTGTCACCCGGCTCTGGAGTGTGCTGGCTGGGGTGGTGGGTGTCGCCTTGCTGGCAGCGCTGGCGCGGCGGGCCGGCGGTGTGCGGGCTGCGCTGCTGACAGCCCTGCTCGGCGCCCTCTCCCCCTTTTGGCTGGCCGAAAGCCAGGAAAGTCGCATGTACACCACCGGTTTCGCGCTGCTCACAGCGGCTGCCCTGTTTTTCTGGGAGCACTGGGATCGGCGCTGCCGGGAGAAGGGCGCGCTCTTCAGCCCGGCCTCTCTGCTGTTTGTGTTCTTGACGGCCGCAGCTTTGTTTACCCACTACAATGTCCTGTTTGTGCTGCTGGCCTGGTATGGCTGGTGGGGAGGCTGGGCATTGCTGCAGCCGGCGCGTCGAAGGCTGCTGGGCTCTGTCTGTGCCCATGGGCTGGTGACAGGGCTGCTGCTGCTGCCGCTGGCCCCCATTGCCCTGCGGCAGATCCCAGGCTATGCCAACCCCAACCTGACCGTGGTCGATGTCGGGGAGTACCTGCGCCAGAACTGGCAGGCCTATCTGGGCGGCTATGCGTTTGACCCGACCCAGGCCAATGGGCTGGCCTCGCTCTGGCTGGGCGGCGTGGCGGCTGTCGCGCTGGCCGGGCTGCTGCTGACGGCCCGACAGAAGGGGCAGCCAGCGATTCTGGGATTTTTTCTGGCCTGGCTGGCCGGGGGCCTGACGCTCTACTATCTTGCCGTCCACGACCGCAACGCCTTCCATGTGCGGTATGCCAGTTTTGTCACGCCGGCGCTCTACACGCTGGTGGCAGTCGGGCTGGCGGCATTTGCCCGGCGAAGTCGTCTGCTGGGCGTGCTGTTGGCAGCCCTCCTGGCCGCCGGGCTGGCGACAGCTGCACACGCCGACCTGTACGACCGCCGCTTTGACCGCGAACATATCGCCGAAGTCACCGAATGGCTGCGGCAGCACAGCACGCCCGACGATCTGATCCTGGTCGACCAGAAATATCCGTTCGGTTTCTATTACCAGCCCTACGCTGTCGACGCCGTGCAGCTGGCCCCTGCCAACACAGCCCCTGCCAACACAGCCCCTGCGCGCTATCTGTTCGTCGACATCAACACGCTCGACCAGCAGCTGAACCAATGGGCCGGCACGGCGCAGCGGGTCTTCTGGGTGCAGTGGTTCGAGAGCGATACCGACCCGCGGCGAGCGGTCCATTTTTTGTTGAACAAATACGGCCGCCACAGCGGAGAAGAGTGGTTCCAGGGCTACGCGATCGACTGGTGGGAGTTGGAGCCGCCGACCCAGTTTGAACTGGCACCTGCGCCGCAGCCGCTGACCCTCTCTTTTGCCCAGGCGGTGCAGGTGGTCGAGGTCTCGCTGCCGCAGCGAAGGCTCCCCGCAGGGACCCCCCTGGCAGTGGCGCTGCGTTGGCAGCGGATACCCACAGGGAGTGTGCTGCGCCCGCTCAAGGCGCGCGTGGCGCTGTATGATACCAGCGGCAACCGGCTGGCACAGGCCGACGAACGGCTGCTCAACGACCGCCACCTGGCCCCTGCCCAGTGGCAGCCGACCGACCGCCCGCTCGGCGTCTATCTGCTGCCGATCCCAGAAGGCCAGCCGCCCGGCCGCTATGCGGTGCGTGTGTTGGTCTACGACGCTGAAAGCCTGGAACCGCTGAACTGGGTGGACGCTGTCGGCACCCCGGCCGGCATCGAACCGGAGCTGGGCAGGATCGAGATCGGAGAGTAGACGCTTGGAGAGAACGATTCAACAGCTGGCCTTGTTTCCCTACCTGGAAGCGCAGGCGTCAGAGCGCCCGCCCGACTTCATCCCCATCTACACGCCGTCGCTGGACGGCCACGAGGAAGCGTACGTGTGCGACGCGGTGCGCAGTGGGTGGATCAGCAGCCTGGGCAGCTATGTCACCCGTTTTGAGGAGGAGTTTGCCCGTTTCTGCGGGGTCAACCATGCCGTCAGCGTGAGCAACGGCACAGTGGCGCTGCATCTGGCGATCCACGCGCTGGGGATCGGAGCGGGCGACGAAGTCCTTGTGCCCAGCTTGACCTTTGTGGCCACCGCCAATGCCGTCCGGTACACCGGGGCCACCCCGATCTTTGTCGATGTTGACCCGGTGAGCTGGTGTATGGACCCGGAAGATGTGCGTCGGCGGATCACCCCGCGCACACGAGCGATGGTGCCGGTCCACCTTTACGGCCACCCTGCGCCGATGGTTGCGCTCCGGGCCTTGGCCGCAGAACACCAGCTGTGGGTCATCGAAGACGCCGCCGAAGCACATGGGGCTGCCATCGACGGTCGCCGGACCGGGGGGTGGGGAGACGTCGGCACCTTCAGCTTTTATGCCAACAAAATCATCACCACAGGGGAAGGGGGGATGCTGACGACCGACGACGGTGCGCTGGCTGCGCGCTGCCGTATGCTGCGCGACCATGCCATGCCGCCGCAGCGCCGGTACTGGCACGACGAGGTCGGCTTCAACTACCGGATGACCAATCTCCAGGCCGCAGTCGGTGTCGCCCAGCTGGAACGCATCCATCACTTTCTGGATCGCAAACGGGCGATCGCAGCGCGCTATCGGCAAGAGCTGGCTGGACTCCCTGGCATCACCTTCGCTGCCGAACGGCCCGGCTATACCAACGTCTACTGGATGGCTTCGATCCAGGTCGCCCCCCCTTACCCGCTGGCGCGCGATGCACTGATTCCAGCGCTGCGCAGCCGTGGGATCGACAGCCGTCCGTTCTTTCATCCGCTCGACACACTGCCTCCGTACCGCAGCGACACCCCCTGCCCGGTGGCTCTTCAACTCAGCCGCAGCGGGCTCAACCTGCCCAGTTCGCCCACACTGACCGACGAGCAGGTGACCTACATCTGTGCGGCGATCCGCGCCGGGTAGTTTCTGATTTTGTCGAATCTGCACGTACAATGCAGCCATGAAGAGGGTGTGGGGGGAAGTGAACGAGCACAAAAACAGAGGTGACGTGGATGTGTCGGTCGTGTTGCCGACCTACAACGAGCGCGACAACATCTGCGACCTGATCGAGGCGATCCAACATGAGCTGACGCCCACCGGCCACCGCTTTGAAATTCTGGTCGTCGACGACAACAGCCCAGATGGGACCGCCGAGGTCGTGCGCCGCCGCTGCGCGCTGGCCGTCGACGGGACGGCGGCGCTGAACAGCCAGGGGACCCTCCGGCTCTTCGTGCGTACCCAAGACAAAGGGCTGGCCAACTCGATCCGAGACGGGCTGCTGTTGGCCCAGGGACGCACGCTGGTCGTGATGGACACCGATTTCAACCACGACCCTGCGCTGATCCCGCAGATGGTGGATCTGCTGCGCTACTACGACCTGGTGATCGGCAGCCGTTTTGTGATGGGGGGGGGCATGGAGGATCGGCTGCGCTATCATTTCAGCCAGATCTACAACGTCTTTATCCGTGCGCTGCTGCAAACCCAGATCCAGGACAACCTGAGTGGCTATTTTGCGGTTCGCCGCCAGCGGCTCTACGAACTGGTCCCGCTCTTTCCTGCCATCTTTTACGGCTACGGCGACTATTTCATCCGTCTGCTGCTGGCAGCGTGGCGGCAAGGCTGGAAGATCCTCGAAATCCCGGTTTTTTACATCTTGCGCCGTCACGGTGCCAGCAAGACCGGTTTTGGCGCCATTTTCAAACAATATACAGCCGCTGTGATACGGGTGCG
>JAPLGY010000631.1 GCA_026389955.1 Caldilinea sp.
GATGGCCGGTAGCGACCGCCTGCATCATCAGCACGCCGAGCGCTGCTGCCTCGACTGGGCCGGTGACGACGGTACAGCCGCTGGCGTCGGCGGTCATTTGGTTGAGCAGCCG
Source organism: Caldilinea sp. (assembly GCA_026389955.1). The sequence goes on from JAPLGY010000631.1 coordinate 113, forward strand.
GTTCTGGCTTCCTCCTCCGACCACTCGGATGGTGTGGAGCTGGCGTCCGCTGGCGTGTGTGGTGGAGGCCAAGATGGCCTCGAGCGCATCGACCACCCATGCCAAAGTCGTTGTCGTTGATGACCGCCAGCGTCTGCTCGTCGACCCACGCCATGCCTTCCGGTTTGTCGACGGTGTCGTAGCCGAGAGCCCCAAGGTCGATGTAAAGCTGTTTGCGCGCCGGAACAATCCCCAGTGCAGCCAGCCCGGCATCTCCCTGCAGCTCCACCCCCAACGGCAGATCGCGGCCCAAAAAGTTGGTCGCCTGGTCGATGTCGATCTGGTAGACCCGTTTGCGCGCGGCCTGGCCCGTGGCATCGTCCCGCTCCATCACCAGAAAGGTCCCATCCGGCAGCACGGCCGCATCTCCGACTTTATCGACTCCCTGGCCATCCAGCCGATAGAAATACTCGCCCACACTCTGTGCGGTCACCGTATCGAACGCAAGAATACGCACCAGCGTCGCAGCCTTTGAGCTGTCGTCTTTGGGCTGGTCGGGGTTGTCGAGCGGGCTCTGGATGAAGGCGTACAGGATGCCGTCGCGGTAGGCCGCGGCCTCAAACCCACGGTTGGCACGGCGCTGGGCGTAGATTGCGGGCAACGCCTCCACCCCAAACACAGCCTCCACCGCTTCTCCGCCGGTGCCCTCCGGCACATAGCGCGCAGCCAGAACGCCCGCAGAGGTAAAATGATAGATCGCAGGGCGATACTCGTCGACCATCCAGTAGGTGCCATCCTCAGCTACGACGATCCCTTCGAGATCAGCGCCCAAGGGGTCCAGTTCCAGCGGAGCTCCAAAAAGATCGACCGGCTCTTCGTCGGCGTAGGCCATTCCAGGCTCTCCCGCCAGGTTGGGCAACCCGGTCAGCGGCGTGCCGTCTCCGGGTTGGGACCCCGATCGGTGTGGGTGACAAAGGTCAGGCGTCCATCTTCGCTCGCCCCCGTATAAAAGAGCCCCGAAAAACCGCCGAGCAAAATTTCCTGGCCCGCTGCGGTGGTGCCGATCGCCGGCAGCTCTGTCATCTCCCATGCATGCAGCGTGGCGGCTGGCCCTGCATAGTTTTTGTAGCCCAGTGGCAGCAGATCGACGACAGCAGCGTCGGCCAGGTCGACCACTGCCAGCGCATTGTTTTCCTGCAAGGTCACATAGGCAGTCGTCCCGTCTGGAGAAATGGCAATGTACTCCGGCTCAAGGTCCTGCGCCACCGTCGCATCAGGCCCGTAGATCCGTATGCTGGGGTCGAGCTCGGCGTCGTTGAACCGGCTGAACTCCGCAGTCCGCACCGAGTCAGGAGCCAGCGACGCCACCCCAAGACGCAGATCGATGATCGACACCGAACCTTCGGGGTCCACCGTGTAGTCGCTGTTGGGCTCCCCCTCATTGGCGACCACGACGTGCAGCCCGTCCGGCGTGAAGGTCAACATGTCCGGCAGGGCACCGACCGGCACTGTGGCCAACACAGCCCCTTCCGTATCCAGAAAGACCACCTGGCCCGGATCTGTCTTTTCGGCTGCGGGCACCGCCACGGCCACCAGCCCGTCATGGACTGCGACGCTGGTTGCGCCGCCGCCGTAGACCGCCATGTCGAGCTGTGCGACCCGCACCGGGCTGCTTGGGTCGCTCAGGTCGAGCACATCCACACTTTGTTCTCCCCCGTTGACCACAAACGCGCGCTGTGAAACCGGGTCGTACGCCACAATTTCGGCAGCGGCACTGTCAAAAATCCCCGCAGCATAGCTCCCCAGCACGCTCAGGGTCAGCGGTGCCGGTTCTTCCTGGGCGTTGACCGCCGCCGGCACCAGCGTGGCGGCTGCCAACAATGCCCCCGCCAGCAGGCCTGCCCGCCATAGTGGATCACACTTCATCTCAGTTTCTCCTTGCATCAACTCTTTTTGCGTTCATTTGTTGCATCGATCGCCCTCTCAAAATAGCCTGCCCGCATGAACAATTTGTTATCACATTGTAAAGATGCTGCACACTTGCCCCCCACGAACGACGCGACGCCGTTGTCCCTCCATTCTAGGGGTTCTGCCGCTCTCATGATACACTTTTTTCCCATGAAAAACAGTTGGATGGTTGCAGCACTGGCCGCAGCGCTGGCGGCACATGTCGGGCTGGTTGTGCCACAGCCGCTGATTCAAGCGCTGTCCGTATGGGTGATCGCAGGATGGGTGCCTGGGTTCTTGCTGGTCGAAGTGCTGGTCGGGCAGAGCGACTCCCCCCCCGACCCGCTCGAACGGCTGCTGTACAGCACCGCAGCTGCGATGACAACCCTGGTGGTGGTCATGCTCCTGCTCAGCTACCTGCCAGGCGGGCCGACCCAGCTGGGGACACTTCTTGCCTTCGACGCAGTCACCCTGTTTTTGGCCCTGCTCTGGTGGCTGCGCCGGCGCGTCCCCGCTGGAAAGGCGGGCTGGCCCCCCTTGGCTGGAGACCGGCGCTGGCTGTGGGCTGGCATGGCTGTGCTGCTGGTCGCAGGGGCGGTGACCCGCTTTGTCGGGCTCGGCTACTCCGACTTCCAGGGCGACGAGGCACGGGCGGCGCTGCGCGCAGCGGCTGTGCTCCAAGGGTACGAAGATGTGCTCATGCTGCACAAAAAAGGGCCAACCGAAATTCTGCTGCCCACGGTCTTTTATACCCTCTCCGGCCATCTCAACGAACAGAGTGCCCGGCTGCCCTTTGCGATCGCCAATCTGGCCGGTCTGCTGGCGCTCTTTGTGCTCGGCTGGCGGCTGCACAGCGCGCTGGCCGGCTGGATCGCAGCCCTGTTTTTGACCTTTGACGGCTACTTCATCGGCTTTGCCCACATTGTCCAGTACCAGAGCGTCGTCTTCCTCACCTCCGTGCTGGCGGTGCTGGCAATCTACCGAATCTACAGCAGACCGGTCGCGCCCGCACGCTATCTTGCGCTGGCAGCACTCCTGCTCGCTACCGGGGCGCTCTCCCACTACGAAGGGGTGCTGGCCGCACTGCCCGCCGCGTTCCTCCTGGGGGCCACCTTCTGGCGCCACCGCACCCAGTGGCGCCCCCTGCTCGGCGCCGCCGCCGTCGGCAGCGCAACCGGAGCTCTGCTGGTCGGCATCTTTTATCTGCCCTATGTGCTGCACGAACGGTTTGCCGCGACCTATCTCTACCTGACCGCCCGACGCATCGGCGGCAGCCCCCCCTACAACAACCTCGCCGATGTCTTTCTGCGTACCACCCTCTACAGCACCACCTACCAGATCCTGCTGCAGATCGGACTCACCGTCACCTCAGCGCTGCACGCGATCGGGAACGGGGTCACCCGTCCTCTGCGTTTTGGGCTCCAAGCCCTCACACTGCTGCTTTTCGGGCTCACCCTCTGGAACCCAGCATGGCTGACGATCGGGGACAAAGACTGGATCCTGGTGCCGTTCACGCTTCTGTTTGGCCTGCTGCTCCTCCTCCCACGGCAGCGGGTCGAAGAACGCATGCTCTGGCTCTGGTTCGGCGCGGTCATGGTGCTGGCACTCTTCCTGACCGAAAAGCCGCGCACCCATGTCTATACCTTTTTTATACCCTGGGCACTGATTGGCGGCAGCGAGCTGGCTCGCCTCTGGCAGCACCGCCGCCAGCACCGCGCCGCCCCCCTGCTGGGCAGCGCCGCCGCCGCCGCCGCCATCCTTGTCTTTGGCACCTACAGCTATCACTACTTCCTCAGCCAGGACGAGGTGCTGCTCGACTATTTTGACAAACGGCCGCCAGGCTACTGGGTGCCCTACACAGAGCCCGACAACAAAGCCCGCTTCGGGTTCCCACTGGCCAACGGCTGGAAAACCATCGGCGAACTCTACCGCCAGGGCATTTTGAGCGGCCCCTACGAAACCAACGAGAAAGAAGCCTGGGTTCCTGCCTGGTACACACGCGGGGAAGAACGCTGCCGCCGCGACGCACAGTGGTTCTTCGATATCCGCAATCTGGAATCGTGGAGCACCGAAGACGCCCTCAAAATGGAGCACTACCTGCGCGAAGGGTTCGAAAAATGGGGCCTCGTCGAAGTCAACGGCCGCCCCAAAATGGTCATCTACCAACGCACCGGTGCC
>JAPLGY010000679.1 GCA_026389955.1 Caldilinea sp.
GTTTGAACAGATGCGCTCGGCGCCCCTGTTGATCCTGGACGACCTGGGAGCCCACGCCAGCACCCCCTGGGCCCAAGAGAAGCTCTTTCAGCTGCTCAACCACCGGTACAATGCCCAGCTGCCGACGGTGATCACCACCAACCAACGGCTGGAAGAGCTGGATCCACGCCTGCGCAGCCGCCTCCAGGATGTGGGGCTGGTCAACCATGTCCTGATCCTGGCCCCCGACTACCGGGTCGGCAAGGCCAGCGGGCAGAGCGACCTGAGCTGCCTGTACCTGCACCGCGACTATACGTTCGCCACTTTTGACGCACAGCGCAGCGACCTCACCCCAGAACAGCGCGCCAATTTGCGCGAGACCGTCGCCCGCTGCCGAGAATATGCCGAGGACCCGCACGGTTGGCTCGTGCTGATGGGCACGCATGGCTGCGGCAAGACGCACCTGGCCGCCGCAATCGCCAACCGGTTTGTGGAACGCACCCGCACCGACGTGATGTTCGTGGTCGTGCCCGACTTGCTGGACCACCTGCGGGCAGCGTTCAACCCGCAGGCGAGCACACCGCTCGACCGCCGCTTCGACGAAATCAAACGAACTCCGCTGCTGGTGCTCGACGATCTGGGGACCGAAAGCGCAACCCCCTGGGCGCGCGAAAAATTGTTTCAGCTGCTCAATTTTCGGTATACAGCGCTGCTGCCGACAATGATCACCACCAGCTCTGACCCCAAACAGATCGAACCCTGGCTGCGCACGCGCATGATGGACATCAACCGCTGTCTGTATCTGGCTATCGTGGCACCCGGCTACCGCGGCAGCCAGGTACAGCAGGAGAAGCGCATCAGACGCCCAGCACGGACCTGATGGGCAGACGGGGAACGGCCACCCCGCCGCTCTGGGGAACCCCGCCGGGCAGTTCGTCGTTTTGTGGCAAAGAATGGTATACTGCCTCGGTACAGAGCGACCGCGCAGAGACGTACAACGCGCAGAGACGTACAAGACTCGCAGCCCAGATGGAGAGTTGAGATGAGCAGGCACAACGCAATCAGGATGTGGACAGGCTGGATGCTGGCCAGCGGATTGGCATGGACTCTGGCAGGCTGCGGAGGGGTGGGGGCCCAAGCGACCCCGCTGCCGACGCGCACCCCGCTGCCGACCTTTACGCCGACGATGGCCGCTGCCGCAGCGCCCGCAGAGCAGCAGCCCGCAGAGGCCCAGCCTGCAGAGGCCGCCCAGCCCGCAGAGCCCGCAGAGAGTCCTACCGAGACGCCTACCTCGACACCGCAGATCGCCCAGCTGGTGCTCAACGACCTGGTCAATATTCGCAGCGGCCCTGGCACCACCTATGGGCTGGTGGGCAGCGGGCAGCAGGGCAACATCTTCCGGATCACCGGCAAAAATTCGGACGGCTCTTGGTGGCAGATCGACTACAACGGCCAAGCCGGCTGGGTCTTCGGTCAACTGGTGGCGGTGACTGGCGGTGAAGCTGTGGCGGTCGCGCAGAATATCCCGCCGGCACCGGTGGCCCCGCCTATCAATACGCCGGTGCCGCCTACCCCTGCCCCGGCCCAGCCTGCCCCAGCCCAGCCTGCCCCGGCCCAGCCTGCTCCGGCCCAGCCTCCAGCCGACAACTATCCCTATCTCTTGGGGAACACGGAAACATGCGCCCCCAACCCCGGCCAGACGTACTTCTCTGGCTACACGCGCGACCGCAGCAACAATCTGATCAACGGTGTCTGTATCCATCTCCATTTTTACGAGCCGCGCACGACCAAATGTTCTGGCTGTGACGGGGTCGGCGACGGGCTCTGGGGGTTTTCGCCTTTCGGTGGGCCTGCCCCGCGCGGGACTACGGTCGAGATTTTCGTGGTGGCCTGCCCTGGCTCGTTGCCCTTGGGGGGGCAGTCGTCGAATTTCAGCGATCTGACGCCGCAATCCCCCAAGTGGGTGCGCACGATCAACGACAGCGAACAGTGCACGGGGATCACCTTCTTCCGCAAGTGAGTTGGGGAACGATTGCCGATGCACGCTGCGTTGCGACAACTGATGCTGCTGTGGCTCACCCTGTTGCTTCTCGGCGGGGTGAGCGTGTCAGTGCTTCGGCTGCCACCAGTACGCACCTGGCTGTGGCTGAACACCGGCGAGGAAGAGTGGCTGGCGCAGGTCAAGGGGCTGACTGACCTGTTGAGCGACCGAATGCGTCCCCCGCTCGAGCTGGCCGCGGAGGCCAGAATCCAGCATGTCGACGTCAGCCCGTTTGGGGTCAACACCTTTCTCGAACAGGAGGTCGAGCCGACCAAGCAGCTTTTGGCTGTCCAGATGGCCGCCGAAGCTGGGTTTCGCTGGCTGCGCCAGGAATTTCCTTGGGAAGATTTGGAAATTCATGGCAAGGGTGATTTTGAGGATCGGCGCCATCAGCCCTATCGCTCGGCCTGGGAGAAGTATGACCGGATCGTCGCAGCGGCCGAGACCTTCCAGGTCGAGCTGATTGTCCGGCTCTCCAATCCTCCGGGCTGGACCCGAGCCCAGGGGGAAGGTGAAAACGCAGTCGAGACCTTCGCCCCCCCTGACCGGGTACAGGACTTTGCCGACTACGTGCAGGCTGTGGTCAGCCGGTACAAGGGGCGGATCCGCTACTATCAGCTCTGGAACGAACCGAACATCTACCCCGAGTGGGGCAGCGCGCCGATCGACCCGGAGTCCTATGTGGAATTGTTGGCGGCAGGTGCAACGGCGGCGCGTGCGGTGGACCCTGGCGTGGTGATCCTTGCCGGCGCGCTCGCTTCGACGATCAACCTGCAGCCTGCCGCCCCTCCGCCGGGCAACAGCCTCAACGACCTGCTGTTTTTGCAGCGAATGTACGATGCGGGGGCCGCCCCCTATTTCGACATCATGGCGATGCAGGGATACGGTTTGTACAGCGGGCCGACCGACCGCCGCATGCACCCGCGGGTGATCAACATCAGCCGCCATCAGTTTGTGCGCGATTTGATGGTCAAGAACGGCGACGCCCACAAGCCGATCTGGATCGCAGAGATGAATTGGAACGCTGCACCCGCCGATGTCGAGCCCCGCTATGGACGGGTCACCCTCGACCAACAGGCCCGCTACTTGCCACTGGCCTATGCCCGGTTGCGCGCCGAATGGCCCTGGGTGGGGGTTGCCAATGTCTGGTATCTCAAGCGCGCCACCGATCTCTGGGAACAGAATCGTCAGCCCGAGGCCTATTTCCGGCTGCTGGCTCCTGACTTCACGCCCCAACCCGTCTACACCACGCTGAGCGCCTTTGTTCAGCGCTGGAATGAGCGGCCATGAGCGCGGCGGAGGCACGCAGGGGGGGGAGGGGGCTCCATCGCACCGCACTGCCGTGGCTGGGGGCTGTGCTGGTGCTGGCTGCAGCGCTGCGTTTCTACCAGCTGGAGGGTTCGTCGTTGTGGAACGACGAAGGCAATTCCTGGGCGATGCTGGCCCGCTCGTACCGCCAGATTGCCGCCGCCGCCGCCGCCGATATTCACCCGCCTGGCTATTACTGGTTGCTCAAGCTCTGGTCGACCCTGTTTGGGACGAGCGCCGCAGCGATGCGCGGGTTGTCTGCCCTGCTGGGGGTGTTTCTGGTCGGGCTGGTGACGGCCCTGGCCCAACGCGGTGCTGGCAGACAGGCTGGCTGGAAGGGCTATCCGCTGCTTGCTGCCTTTTGTGCGGCACTCAATCCCTTTCAGATCTACTACAGCCAGGAAGCACGTATGTATCTCCTGCTTGCTGTAGAGGGGGCAGGGCTGGCCTGGGCAACCTATGGGTTGATGGGCAGCACACCGTGGCGGCCAGGGTGGTGGATTCATGCCCTGGCCTTTGTGGGGTGGGGGATGGCCGGATTGTGGACCCATTACAGCTTTCCAGTGCTGCTGCTGGCGGTCGGGGTGGCGTGGAGCGTCGACTGGGTCGGCGCGCTGCGGCGGAAAGAGCCAGATGCCAGGGCAAAAGGAATCGGGTACGCCAGTTTGAACCTGATCGTGCTGGCTGCATTTTTGCCGTGGCTGCCGATTGCGGTGGATCGTCTGCTCAACTGGCCGCGCTCCGGAGAAAGCACCGGGCTGGTGGCTGGCCTTGAATTGACCTTGCGCACGTTGCTCTTTGGCCCGCTGCGGGCTGTGCCAGAGCCGCTGTGGCCCTGGCTGGTGCTGGCTGCCGGGCTGCCGCTGGCCGGCTGGGCCGCTCTGCGCCACAATCGGCGGCTGGCGGTGTTGGCGCTCTGTGGGTGGCTGCTGCCGGTCGCAATGATGTTCGGGCTGGGGCTGTTTACCGACGCGTTTCTCAAGTTTTTGCTGGTAGCCTCCCCTGCCTGGTGCCTGCTGGTAGCAGCCGCCCCATGGCTCGGATGGCGGGTCAGCCCCCGAAGAACAAGGGTGGTTCTGCTCGGTGTAATCTTGTTTGTGGGGGCAGCCGCAGGGGCTGTTTTGCCTGGCTATTACACGACCCCAACTGTCCGTGACAACTATCAGGGGATCGCCCGCTACCTGGCAGCGGTCGGA
>JAPLGY010000624.1 GCA_026389955.1 Caldilinea sp.
AAGTGGAGATGGGGGGGAATCTGGCCATGTTGTAAGGAGAGCACAACCTTCAGAAAACCAGCAATGCCTGCTGCTGCCTCCAGATGGCCGATGTTGGTCTTGACCGATCCGACCAGCAGGGGGGCCGTGCGGCCAGGGCCAAAGGTATGCATCAGCGCACGCACCTCGATCGGGTCGCCGAGCGGCGTGCCGGTGCCATGCGCTTCAACATAGGAGATTTCGGCCGGAGAGAGCTGGGCGTTGACCAGGGCCTGTTGAAGCAGTTTTTCCTGGGCATGGCGATTGGGGACCGTCAGCCCGCTGCTCGGCCCATCGTGGTTGACCGCACTGCCTCGGATCACCGCCAGAACGTTCTCCCCTGCCCGCTCGGCGTCGCTCAGCCGTTTGAGGAGCACCATCCCGGCCCCTTCCCCACGCCCATAGCCGTCAGCAGCCGCATCAAAGGTCTTGCAGCGGCCGTCGGCCGAGAGCGCCTGGATCTGCGACAACGCCACATGTCCTGTGGGAGAGAGAATCAGACTGACTGCACCTGTCAGAGCCAGGTCGCACTCCCCGTTGCGCAGGCTCTGACAGGCCAGGTGCAGAGCGACCAGCGCAGAAGAGCAGGCAGTGTCCACCGCCAGCGTCGGCCCCTGCAACCCGAGGGTATAGGCAATCCGACCGGCAGCAACACTGGCGCCTCCGCTGGTAGCAGCATGGGTGTCCAGATCGGTCAGATTCTGGAGGTTGCCGATGCTGGCATACTCGCCTTCGCCGATGCCAATGAAGACCCCTGTCCTGCTGTCTACCAGCTGCACCTGTGCAATCCCAGCCCGTTCAAGTGCCTCCCAGCTGAGCTCCAACAGCAGACGATGCTGCGGATCCATGCCGTTGGCCTCACGGGGGGAGATGCTGAAAAACCCCGGGTCGAACAGGTCGATGTCTTGCAGAAAAGCCCCTGCACGCGTATACATTTTGCCTGGCAGCGGACGCCGTGGGTCGTAGTAGTCGTCTACCTTCCAGCGGGAAGGTGGAATGGTGCGAACCTGATCTTCTCCTTGCTGCAAAAGGTTCCAGAAGGCTTCCGGCGTCTCCGCACCCGGAAAACGGCAGGCCATGCTGATGACTGCAATCGGTTCGTGCAGGCTGCCAGAGGACTGCGGACGCTGCGGCAGAGCAGGCTCTTCAGCCATCTCTGCCAACAACAAGATGTCTGACAGAAGATAGGCAGCCAACGTTGCGACCGTCGGATACTCGAAGGCGACGGTGGAGGGGAGCGCACAATGCAGGTCGCTCTCCAGCTGGCGCCGGACTTCGAGCGCCATCAGCGAATCCATCCCCAACTCGGTAAAGCCACTGTCGTCGTCGGGCAGAGACTCCATGCCCAGCACCTGGCCGACAGTGTGGGCCAGGTAGGTGCGCAGATGATCCCGGCGCTGGACACCAGACAGCCTCTCCAGCGCCTGACGCAATTTGCCAGGATAGCCGGCAGAGGGCGCGGCAGGCTGGACGAAATGGGCGAAGAACGGTTGGCGAAATTCAGGCTGCCGCGCCCCCTCTGTCCAGTCGACCTGCAAAACTCCGATCTGCCCAGCCATTCCCAACAGGCGGTGCAGCGCCCGCAGAGCGGTTGTTCCCGGCAAAGGCTTCACTGCCGCCAGAGTTGAGGCAGTCACCTGTCCAGCCATGCCTTCTCCGGCCCATGCCCCCCAGTGGATGCTCAGCCCCGGCAGCCCCTGCTGGCGGCGGTAGAGGGCCAGCCCGTCGAGGAAGCCATTGGCCGCTGCATAGTTGGCCTGGCCAGGATTGCCCAGCAGCGCAGCAGCCGAGGAGAAATAGACCATCCAATCCAACGCCAGCTCTGCTGTCAGCTGATGGAGCAGCCAGGCGCCGGCCACTTTGGGAGAGAGGACCCTGCCCAGACGGGCGGCGTTCTGGTTGAGCAAAATCGCATCGTCCAGAAGACCTGCACAGTGGAAGATTCCTTTGAGAGGCGCATCGCCAGCAGCTACCTGATCGAGAAGCTGGGCCAGCTCCACACCGTCCGTCACATCGACGGAAGCCACAGTGACCTGAACCCCGAGGGCCTCCAGGCGGCCGATCCGCTGCTGCTGGCTGGGCAGTGTGATCCCCCGCCGTCCGCTGAGCAGCAGTCGGGTTGCCCCCTGCTCCACCAACCACTCTGCCACCTGCAGCCCCAATGCACCGAGGCCGCCGGTGACGAAGTACGCCGCGCCAGGCTGGATTTTGCTGCGAGCAGAGGAGAGAGAGGGCACGGCGCTGCGCTGCAGACGGGCGACATAGCGACTGCCCCGGCGCCAGGCACACTGGGTTTCACCGTCAAAGGCCAGCAGCTCGCCCAGCAGCA
>JAPLGY010000480.1 GCA_026389955.1 Caldilinea sp.
CGGCAGGGGTATGGTCGAAAGCGGCGCAAAGCAATTCAAGGCTCGCTTCAGCGGTCCTGGCATGCGCTGGTCCCGGCAAGGCGCCGAAAACCTGCTGCCAGTTCGTGCCGCCTTCCTTAGCGGACGCTTTGACCAGATGGGAGACGCTGCCAAAAACCTGCCCCCATCGTGAAGTAGACCCAATTCCCAAAACAGGCTTGACAAACCCACCGACAAAGTGTACTCTACATTCCAGACACAGAGTAAAATTCATTCAAATACGTTGTTTCGTGTATAGCCCCTGGCTATCTGAACGCTGCCATCAATCTGAAAAATGCTGTGCATGCCACGGAAATCAACGTCTGTGGAGATCAGGAAAGGCTTGGCGACCTCGCTCAGACTCTGAGCGGTGAAGCAGAAACTTGGCAACAAGCGACTCCTGGCGAGATGTCTGTCTAGGTCCAAAAGAACGGTGCCTTTTCGTCAGACCGCCAGGCGATAGCGTGTTCAAATCAATTTTATGGAAACGATGAGGAGAGAGCATGGAAACAAATCAACTGTCGCGACGCAGATTTTTGCAGTTGGCTGGCACAGGCGCGGCCAGCCTGGCGCTGCTGGCTGCCTGCCAGGCCCCCGTTGCCGCCCCCAGCGGCGGCGAGGCCCCTGCTGCCGAAGGCGTCACACTCACATTCGGACACCACTGGGAGGCGGCCTTCCGCCCACATCAGGAAGAGTTCGACCAAAAGTACGCAGAAGGCCACCCAGACGTCCAGTTCGAGTACACCTACAATACCTGGTCTGAACACAACCAGATCGTGCCGACCTGGGCCGCAGCCGGCACCCTGCCCGACATTATCTATGTCCACGGCCGCTACGCGTTCCCCTGGAACCACGAAGGGATCGTCGTCTCTACCCAGGATTTTATCGACAACGACCCGGACTTTGACGTCGATGGAATCTGGGAAGAGGCGCGGCGTCTCTACCGGTACAACGGCCAACAACATGGCATCCCCTACGACCACGGCCCAATGCTGCTCGGCTACAACAAGGATCTCTTCGATGCAGCCGGGCTGGCCTACCCGGCCGAAGATTGGAGCTGGGACGACTTCCTGGAAGCAGCCAAGGCCCTCACCCAGGAAAATCAGTGGGGATATGGCGGCTATTACAACAACATCGTCGAACTGGGCAACGAGCTCGGCATTTCGTTGGTCGGCCCTTGGGGCGGCGAAGTCATCGACGCAACTGAAACCAAAATTCTGCTCGACAGCGACGCCGCGCGCACCGCACTGCAGTGGTGGGCCGATCTGATCCACGTCCACAAGGTCGCCCCGCTGCCCGCTCAGGCCCAGGCTGTCCCGGCCGGCCCCTGGGTGGCCGGGATGACCGGCATGTTTGCACTGGCTTCCTGGGGCACCCCCACCCTGATCGAGTCGGCCAGTTTTGCCTGGGATGTCGCCCCCTGGCCCAAAGGAAGCGCCGGCCAAATCTGCGGCTCCTTCGGCAGCGGGTTCGGCATCACGCGCGACAGCAAGCACGCCGATGCCGCCTGGTCCTATATGCACGAATACCTCTCCAAGGAAGGAATGGAATTCATGTGGGGTGCCTCCGGCCGCGGCAGCCCAGCCCGCCAGGCAGCCTACGACAGCTGGCTCAACTCCGCCGGCGCCCCAGCCCACGCCAAATACTATATGGATGCGCTGACCAACTACGCGGTCACCGGACGCCCCTACGAGTCGCTGGCCGGCGGTGAGATCCTCGACGTCTTCACCCGCCAGCACCACCAAGGGCGCCGCCTGCTGCCAGGGCACGCCGTTGCGCGCCCAGCCCGCTAGCAGCGCGAGCGTCACAAACTGGCCTCGCTGCGCCAACGCGAAGAGCTCGACTTTTATCTGTTCATCGGCCTCTGGCTGGTCGGCTTCCTCCTCTTTACCGGCGGCCCCATCCTGGCTTCGCTGCTTTTCAGCTTCACCAACTGGACCGGCCTCACCACCCAGGAATGGGTAGGATTGGAAAATTTCCGCAAACTTCTCTTCGACGATCCACTCTTCTGGATTGCGACACGCAACACCTTTTTTTATTCGCTGGGCAGCGTCCTCTTGGGCACGCTGGGCGCACTGGCCGTCGCGCTGCTGCTCAACCAGAAACTGCCCGGCACCACGCTGATGCGCGTCCTCTACTACATCCCTTCGATCGCCAGCGGCGTGGCAGTCTCTATCCTCTGGATCTGGATGTTCAACCCCCAGGTCGGGCTGGTCAACTACCTCCTCTCACTGGTTGGCATCCCAGGCCCCCTCTGGCTGGGCAGCCAGCAGTGGGCCCTCCCTGCCCTGATCCTCAAAAGCACCTGGGCTATCGGCGCCAATATGATCATCCTGCTGGCCGGGTTGCAGGCCGTGCCCACCTCCCTCTACGAAGCCGCCAAAATCGACGGCGCCCATCCCTGGGACGAGTTCTTCAACGTCACCATCCCGATGCTCTCCCCCGTGCTCTTCTACGTTCTGGTGATCTCCACCATCTCTTCCTTCCAGATTTTGACCGATGTCCTGGTGATGACCCAGGGCGGGCCCG
>JAPLGY010000266.1 GCA_026389955.1 Caldilinea sp.
AGAGGAACTGTCAACGCAAATGTCTGGATGATCCAGTTGCGCAGTTCAACAGCCATCAACGAATCCAGCCCAAACACCAGCAAACTCTGTTCGGGTTCGATCTGTTCTGGGTGGCTCATCCCCATGCAGCGTGCAGCCGCCTGCTGCAACATGCGGGTCATCCACCCGACACGCTGGTTCGGCGCGAGGGCATCCAGTTCCTGGGCAAGGTTGTTCGTCGCTTGACCTGCTGTGGACAATTCCCCAACAGTCAGCTGCCTGTCCTGCACGTCAGCCAGTTCAGCCAGCAGCATCCGGGCTCGACTTGCTTCATACAGCGGTTTGAACTTTGACCAGGTGATTGCAGCGACCACTGGCTGGTGCAGACCGGTTTCCAACAGAAAAGACTGTGCGGCCAGCAGCTGTTCAGGACTCAGGGCGTGCACACCCATCTCTGCCAGCCGGTGTTGCCCGCCAGTATCCAGCATCCCTTCTCCCTCAACCGGGCCCCAGGCAATGCTCAGCCCTGGCAGCCCCTGCTGCCGTCGCCAGGCTGCCAGGCCATCCAAAAAGTGATTGGCTGCTGCGTAATCTGCCTGCCCCTTTCCTCCCCAGATCCCAGCACCAGAGCTGTAGCAGAGAAAGAAATCAAGCTTCAAGGTGCAGACAAGCTTGTGCAGCACCAGCCCGCCAACCAGCTTGGGACGTAATGTCTGCACAAATTCTGCCCAGGTCAAGGTAAGAAGTGGGTGGAATGCAGAAATACCTGCAGCATGAATGACCCCACGCAGCGGCCCCAGATGTGTGGCACGGTGGATCTGATCCAGCAGCACAGCCATGCCTGCTGCATCTGCGACATCGACCTGTGCGATCCAGACAGTGGCACCGAGCGCTTCGAGCGCGGCCAGGTGCTGGCGCTGGGCAGACGTCGTGACCCCGGGTTTGCCCTCACCAGCCGTGCAGCATAACGTCCCCCTTGGCGGCAGGCAACTTGCTCCTCTCCATCTTCGGCAAAGATCGACTGCCAGATGGCAGCACACTCTTCTGCAATCCTGGCATCGACAGGCTTCCTGCCGCGGTCGTTTGTCCTGGAGAAAGAATCAGACTCCAGATCCACCAGTCCCCCCCAGAAATTGGGGAATTCCAGCGAGGCGACCCGTCCCATTCCCCACAAAGGTGCATGAAGCGGGGCCAGCTCTGAAATGGTAGGCAGGCCGGGCACTTGCTGTGCCCCGCGTGTAACAACCCAGATTTTGGGTGCAGTCCGGTTTTCTGGAGAAAACTGGTTCAACTGTTGAAGCAGCTGCAGCAAACTGCCACAGCTCCTTTTCTGCAGCTGCAGCGCTTTTGCCAGATCCTCTTGTGAATCGCTGTTTCCTCCAACAGGCATGGAGTCCACGTCCAGCGCCCACAGGTGCAAAATGCCTGCAAGCGGCTCTGCCGTGAGAAGCAGCTGGAAGTCAGCGGGGTCGAACGAGTCAAAGTAGCATAGGGTTGCAGTTTATCCAAAAGCTTCCAGCTGCTGTGCCAGTGCAGAGCCTAGCCCTGTTCGGTCGGCTAGAATGATCCAGCGGCATGTGTGATTGGCGACGTGCAGGGTTTTAGGCGAAGGACGAAGGACCCAGTTCACTTCATAGAGGACTTCTTCAACTGATGGCCCCGTCGATTCCAACAGCTGCTCTTCTTGCAGTGCATGCACGATCAGGTCCAGCAATTCGTTGTCAACCAGCCGGGTGCGCGCTGCAAGCCGTCGGGTCAGCCGTTCCCTGTCTGCTTTTTTCCACCATTCGTCCAGTTTGACCGGCTGTGATGGCGCTGTGACCCAGTAGCGCTGCCGCTGGAAAGGGTAGGTGGGCAGTGCCACCTTGCGCCGTGCGTACCCGCGGTCGAAGCCTTCCCAGTCGATGGCGGCCCCCCGCACGTAGAGCGCACCCAGGCTG
>JAPLGY010000022.1 GCA_026389955.1 Caldilinea sp.
GCGGTGCTGCTCAACAGCACGCGCGGCGTGGGCGACATCCTGATCGCCGTCACCGACGGTCTGAGGGCATCGGTGAAGCGCTGGAGGCACCTCTGCAATGGTCACTCAGAGACATCGACAGGACTGCTGATCGTTTGCTGATGTTCAAGTCTGGCGCGACATCGCAAAATTGAGCAGATCGGAGTCCGTCACCTCTCCAGGCCACAGCACCCCTGCCAACCATCGATTGAAGGTGCTACCCGCAATGCGGCTATCGATGCCGTCACGACGCCACGCCTTCGCGATAGGGCTGGCCACCTCTGGCAGGCGCTCCGTCTCGAACCTGGCGAGGCAGGCGTTGCGCTCCGTCTGGTCCATGGCCATGAATTGCGCACGCGCCTGCATGGCCTTGTGGTGGGCCCATTCTTCGCGCAAGCGCTGCAACTTCTCTTGAAGGCTGGGGACTGGCTGGGACAGGGGTCCGGCCGGCTTGGCATGGCCCTCGGCGACACCTGCATACTGCTTCTTCAGGGCATCACGCAGATAGGCTTTGGGAGACTTCAATGGCGGCAGGGTGTCGTTCCTGTTGCGTTGCTCGACGTGCTCAACGGCCGCCCGCAATACCAGTTCCTCCGTTGATACGTAGAACTCCTCCGCATCCTGCCGCTTGATGCCGACACCGACGATTCGATCGACCAGCTCAAGGTCAAAGACAGCGGCGGCAGCCTGGGATGCCGCATCGTCTTGAGCCAATTTCGGCTTGGCAATGACACGGAACTGCAACTCCTCGACCTTGCGCCCACGCTTGTGCTCGACAACCTCCATGCGAAAGTCCTCGCTGAGCGTGTCCAGCTCTGCGAGGGCCTTCTTGATCGTGTCTCGATGAAAGATGCGGTAGTCCACCTTCACAAGATCGCTCCGCCCTGTGAGCACCGATGCCCACCAGAGCACATCCTCGCGCATCGTCAGCTGTGCTGGGGAAGTCAGATAACGGGCCCCCAGTTCGTAAAGCACGGATGCGGCATAGCTGCGCATCTGGGAACTGATTTCCAGCAAGATCCGCGTGTAGTGCGCAGGACGAACCAAGTGCTCCCGTACGGCGTCTGGATAGCTCCAGGTGATGGTGCACGCCTTGCCTCGTCCTGGTTCGTCGATCATGACCGTCCCCAGCAACTGGGTGGATGTCCACCTCTTGCCTCCGCCACTGCTGGTATGCCACTCGATGGTGGTCGCTTGCATGTCACGGATGTGGGACTTCAACAGCTCGGTGTTGTTCGACGTGAATCGAGCGTCACTGATGAGTTCGGCCAGTGGCAATGCGTACGTCGGTTGGTCAACGCCTTGCCGTTGTGCGTGGTACAGGAACACGTTGTAGATCCGACGGGACAGCAAGGTCAGCTTGCCTCTCTTCGGTCGGATCGCAATGGCCTCATTGGCTTTTGAAACAGCCTGCTCACTGCTTGGCACCTGTCCACGTGACGATTTCTGTGGCTGCAGAGTGGTCGCTTCCAGCGCTTTGGGTGTGTGCGAGGTGTCTTGACGCATGGCCGAGGTAGTTTGCGAAGTCGCATTCCGCTTTCTGAACGAACTGTGAGTGTATCAATTCACAGAAGATCTCCGCACTGCAATTTTGCAGCGCCTTGAACTATTGAAAAACAATACTTGAATACTTGAAGAGTTGGTCCCAGAAAAAAGTCTTTTACAACAAAGACTTAGGTTCGTTTCGCGGAGTGGATATGGGATTCTTCCGGAGAACTTTTGGGGAAGTTGTGGAGTGGATATGGGGATCTTCGCAC
>JAPLGY010000640.1 GCA_026389955.1 Caldilinea sp.
ACCTGCTCGGCCCGCTCGGCGGTGATCGTGATGCCGTCCATGCCGATGTCGAACTGGCCGGCGTTGATCGCCGCGATCATGCCGTCCCATGACGTGTTGTTCCATTCCACCACACAGTTGAGCCGGGCACAGATCTCTGCCACAGCATCGTATTCCCAGCCGACCGCCTCACCGGTCACCGGGTCGATAAATTGCAGCGGCATGTAGTCGTTGGCCATCGACGCCTGCACCGCGCGGCCGCCCAGGTCGGGCAGCGCGTCGTACAGATCGGTGCCGTTGACATCGGTCAGATAGAACCACTGGGTGTTCAGGTGGTCGATAAACCCGTCGTTGATCATCGACTCGATTGCGGCGTCGAAGGGGGCCACCAGCTCCGAGCCTTTGGGGTAGATGAAGCCAAATTCTTCGGATTTGATCGCATCGCCCGCAAGTTTCAACGCGTCCGGGTTGGCGCCGATGTAACCGCGGCCGCTCGCCGCATCGACCAGCACCATGTCCACGTCGCCGGCGAGGAGCGCCTGCACCGAAGCGCCGAAGGTCTCAAAAAGCTGGATGCGCGGGTTGGCCTCGTCGCCGTCCAGGATGTCGTAGACTGCGGTGTAGAAGCCGGTGGTGCCCGCCTGCGCGCCCACCAGCAGCTCGGTGTTCGCTGCAAACTCCGCCGGCGTCGCAAAACTGTCCTCGTCGGCCCGCACCAGCATGAACTGCTGTGCAGTCATGTAGGGGAGGCTGAAGTCGACCTGCTCGGCCCGCTCGGCGGTGATCGTGATGCCGTCCATGCCGATGTCGAACTGGCCGGCGTTGATCGCCGTGATCATGCCGTCCCATGAGGTGTTGTTCCATTCCACCACACAGTTGAGCCGGGCACAGATCTCTGCCACGGCGTCGTATTCCCAGCCGACCGCCTCACCGGTCGCCGGGTCGATAAATTGCAGCGGCGTATAGTCGTTGGCCATCGCCGCCTGCACCACGCGGCCGCCCAGGTCTGGCAATGCATAGACCACGTTGGTCTGGCCCGGGCCCGCAGCGGGCGCCTCAGCGGGCCCGCTGGCTGGCAGAGCCGCTGGCACACAGGCGCTCAACAACAGGACCATCGACAGCATCAGCCAGAGTACGAGCGTTCTGCTCCTCTTCATTGTTTTTCTCCTTGTCTTTTGTTGCAAACCAATTCCAGCCGTCGTTGTTATTGTAGTATAGCTGACGGCAAGTGCTGAATTCCGCATGCTGGCTCACAACCTGGTACCGCGCAGTCGATCAGGGCTCCCCTCCCTGGTTCACCATCGGCAGATAGAGCGTTTCGGCCAGCACAGCGGCGGGTGTCCCAGGGGCTACCTGGTCCGAGCCAGGCGGTTCTGAACCGGACAGGGGAAACTCTACCGGAGAACCGACCCACAAGATCATCGGCAGGTAGAGCGAGCGAACTTCAGGCTGGAGCGAGCTGCCGAAGAGGGCAAACTGGGTCAGGTGGCGGATCGAGACCGTGAGCACGGCGTTGACCACAT
This sequence comes from Caldilinea sp., assembly GCA_026389955.1. The sequence continues at coordinate 1,503 of JAPLGY010000640.1, forward strand.
CGTGGCCAGTCACCTGGATGCCCTCTGTGCTCCAGCGGGTTCCATCCCAGTAGTAGAGCGCCAACGCGGGCTCTGTGTGTTGTCGGTGTGGGTGACTGCCGGGCTGTAGCTCAGGACAAAGGTTTGCCCCGGCGCCAGGGTCGGTGTGTAGAAGCCGACAGGGGCTGCTACCTGGAGCGTTCCCTGGCTGCTGGTAAACGCGACCGTGGTGGAGAGGGTGGGGTCGACAGCGGCCACCGCTGGCTGCGTTTCGGCAAGCGGACGGACGAACACCACCACGGTGGCGCTGCTGCGCTGGCTGTTGCTGTCGCTGAGCGTGTAGGTGAAGGTCACCACCCCGCTGGCCGCCGGCGCCGCAGTGTAGCGGATCGTCTGTTGGTTCAGGGTGGCCGCCCCGCTGGCGGGCGCCGTGACCGCAACCACTGTCAGCGCCCCGCCGGCGGGGTTCAGATCGTTGGCCAGCACCGGGATCGCCACGGTCTCACCCTGCAGCACACTGGCGGCGTCGCCTACCGCACGCGGCTGCGGCACCAGGATCGTCTGCATTCGTGCAGCCGATCGGGCAGGCAGGTAGTTGGCATCGCCGCTGTAAAGAGCCG
>JAPLGY010000606.1 GCA_026389955.1 Caldilinea sp.
ATGCCCACCCTGCCCCTGGCAGCACAGCCCGGAACCCAGTCCACCGTAGAGGCGGCCGGAGAGGCGGCTGCAGAGACCGCTGCAGAGACCGCTGTCACCGGACTGCCCCCGCTGGCCGGGCTGGCGACCTACAGCCGGGCTGCCGACGTCGGCTACGACGTCGAGGCCAATGTTGCACGGCTGCTGCGCTACGCCTGGATCACCCGGCGCACAATGGAAACTGCGCTGCACTGGCTCGCACCCACCCCGCAGTGGGAATTCAAAGAGGCGCTCGGTCTCCACATTTTTTTGGACGCCCGCCATGTCGATGCCCTGCGCACCCGCATCAGCGAGATGCGCAGCCCGGCCCCGCGGATGGATGTCAGCCCCGACCCTGCGCTGGATCGTCTGTTTGATGAGCTGTTGTCGGCCCGCACAATCCTGGAAAAGTTGGTCGGGCTCTACGGGGTCGTCCGCCCGGCTTTGCTCGAGAGCTACCGTCGCCACGCACAGGCGGTCAACCCGGTGGCCGACTACCCGACCGCCTACCTGCTCAAACATCTCCTGCTCGACGCCGTCGAGACCGCCGAATGGGGAGAAAAAGCCGTCGCTGCCGCGCTGCAAACGCCCGGCGCCGCCGAGACCGCCGAACAGTGGGCACAGCACCTGACTCGCTTTTTGGACGCCGCCGGGGGCATCATGGGGGACCAGCCGCGGCCCGCAGCGCCGCCCGCTGCCCAGCCTCCTCCTCCCCCTGATTTTTTCCCACGACGGGATGACCGGTTCGCACTGCGCTGGAATTTTGTCAATCCGCAGCGCCAGGTTTCTCTGAACGAAGAGCTTCCCCTCGACGAACGGACACTGGCGTTGATGTGTCGGCGCATCGTGGAAATGGATGTCCCGGAATATATGGCCCGCATCATTTTGCAGGCTGCAGATGAACCGTGGCAGTATTATGTGGATATGGCCCGCCAGCTCTGGGATGAAGTGCGCCACGCCATGCTCGGGTCGGTTTATTTTGAAGCGCTCGGTGTCGACTGGAAACGGCTGATTGCGATCCATCCCGGCATGAGCATTCGGCTGCTTTCTTTGAATGTCCAGGACGCCCATCTGGTGCTCTACGCAATCGAACAAAAGTTGATGCCGGGCAACAGCGGCAAACGGCTCGAATATGAGATCAGCCGCAACGCCCAGGACCGGCTGGCGGCCTATATTCAGGACTATGACTGGGCCGACGAGGTGCTGCATGTGCAGATTGGACGGCAGTGGCTGCTGCCCAGGCTGGCACTGCGCCCCCAGGAGGCGGTCGAGCGAGGATGGGCGCTGCGTTCGCAGACGGCCACGCTTCTGGACGCCTATGAGTCGCGCGGCGCGCAGGTCACCTGGTGGCCCGAGCTGGTGCAGACGGCACTCGGGAAACCCAGCGCCGTCAAGGAGTTTAACCTGGCACGCCTCTGAGCGGATCGCCGAGCGGATCGCCGAGCGGATCGCCGACAGGTGTTCACACCCCCTGAGACCTATGGACAAACTGGAACGAAGAAGTTGGCTGGCTGCAGATTTTGAAGGGCGCTACGGTGCACAGCCCACCCTCTGGGCACGGGCGCCTGGCCGCGTCGACCTGATGGGCAGCCACACGGACTACAACGAGGGCTGGATCCTGACGATGACCATCGATCGAGATGCCTGGATCGCCGCGCGCCCGCGCAGCGACGATGTCGTCCAGATTCACTCGCTCAATCTGGGGGAAAGCGGCCGTTTTGTGCTCAGCGCGATCGAGCACAGCCGCCAGACACCCTGGCTGGACTATGTGAGCGGTGTCGCCAAGGTCTTGCAGGAAGCTGGTTTTCCCTTGTGTGGGTTTGACGGGGTGGTGCATACCACCGTGCCGTTGGGCGGAGGGTTGAGTTCCTCGGCGGCGTTGGAGATGGCCACCGCCCGTCTGCTGGAAAGGATGTGTCAGCTGCCCCTCGACAGTGTGACACTGGCCCGGCTCGCCCAGCGTGCGGAAAATGAATTTGTCGGTGTGAGTTGTGGAATTTTGGACCAGTACACGTCGGCGGTCGGCCGGGCGGGCTGCGCCCTTTTGCTGGACGCACGCCAGCTTTCCAGCCGGGATGTGCCCATTTCCCCGAGCCTGCAGGTGATGGTCTGTGACACGCGCGCGCAGCGCACCCTCTCTGGCACCGAATATGCAGAACGCCGGGCACAATGTGAAGAGGGGGTCCGGCGAATTCAGCAGATGGCTGCGGGCGTGACCGCGCTGCGCGATGTCGGTGTAGAAGAGTTCGACACCTACGCTGCATGGCTGCCGCCGGTGATTGCCCGGCGCTGTCGGTTTATCGTCGAGGAAAACGCGCGGGCATTGGCCATGGAGAGCGCGCTGCGGCAGGGAGACCGCGCCAGGCTGGGCCAGCTCTGGGCCGCCTCGTATGCCGGCGCCTGTGACCTGTACGAATTGTGTGTTCCTGCCATGGACAGCATGATGGCGGCGATGCGGGCAGCTCCTGGGTTCATTGCTGGCCGACAAGCTGGCGCGGGATTTGGGGGCTGTATGGTCGCCTTGGTACACCCCGCCGAGGCCGTACAGTTTGCCCAGCATGTCCGGCAGCAGTACCGGCAAACCACCGGGGTCCTGCCGGCCATCTACGCCGTGTCCCCTACGCCCGGGGCCGGCATCCTCGATCCCCACGGCGCCTTTCCCGTTGACAGCTGAGCCGAGGCTCTGGTAGACTACCGGCCAATCTGCTCTGCGGGCAACAGGCCTGGGCGTGGATCTGTCGGTTCGTCGTGTCAAAGAGAAATGGCTGCGTCTGCCGCAGCAAGGGGCGGGCGTACAGGCCATGAAAATCTCTGTCGTAGCGACAGTCTATAATGAGCGAGCCAACATCGAGCGGCTGCTGGCTTCGCTGGCGGCGCAAACAAGATCTCCAGACGAGGTGGTGATCTGCGACGGCGGCAGTACAGACGGAACTGCGGAGGCACTCCGCGCCTATGCTGCCGCAGTTCCTGATCGCCTGCCGCGGGTGCAGGTGCTGGAAGCTCCAGGTGCCAACATCAGCCAGGGACGCAACCTGGCGATCGCTGCGGCAGAGGGGCCGATTGTGGCGGTGACCGATGCCGGCGTCCGGCTGGATGTGGCCTGGCTGGAGCGTCTGAGCGAGCCCTGGCAGCGCGACCCGGCGACCTTGGCGGTGGCCGGATTTTTTGTGGCCGACGTTTGTGGGGTCTTTCAGACGGCGATGGCCGCCACAGTGCTGCCGCTGCGGGAGGAGATCGACCCGGCACGATTTTTGCCCAGCAGCCGTTCGGTGGCTTTCACCCGAGAATGTTGGGCACGCAGCGGGGGCTATCCCGAATGGCTGGACTACTGCGAGGATCTGCTGTTCGATTTTGCCGTCAACGCACAAGCGCCGGGACAGCGCAGCGGGTTTGCCTGGGCGCCGGAGGCCATCGTCTATTTCCGCCCTCGGGAGTCGCTGCGCCAGTTCTGGACACAATACTACCGCTATGCGCGCGGCGACGGCAAGGCGGATCTCTGGCGAATACGCCACGCGGTGCGCTACGCCACCTATCTGGCGGCGCTCCTGCTGCTGGGACATGCCTTTTGGGGAAGCTTTGCTCCCTGGCTGGGCTGGCTGGGGTTGCTGGTGGGGGCGTTGCGCTACTGCTGGCGACCCTGGCAGCGGTTGCGACTGCTGGGCCAGCCCCTGACACCTGGCGCATGGCTGGCGGCCGCCGCATGGGTGCCGTTGCTCCGGGTGACCGGTGACCTGGCCAAGATGGCCGGCTACCCGGCAGGGCTGCTCTGGCGCCGCCGCAACGCACCCCCGGATTGGAAGCGCGCACTCAGGAAAGTGAGCACGATGACGGCAGCACAACAAACATCCGCTACACTGAAAGGGCTGTAAAAAAGAAACTGCTCAGGCACAGAAGCCTGCTGAAAGGCCTGCTGAAGTACAGTTTGTCAAAATCGTACAGATTGGTCAAAATAGAGATCAGGGCTTTTCAAAAGTCGTAGGAACAGAAAATCTCTTTTGTTTGTAGACTTCAGGTGACGAACCGCCGCCTGCCAAACAAAAGGAGTTCATCATGGATGCTACCACAGTTGTTGACCGGGTTGCGATTCCAGCAGGAGCAACGAAAGCTGATGTGCAGAGCCTCTACGAAGTAGAGGCAAGCGTGCCCGACAGCCGCAAACGGTGCGAGAAGAGGCGCTGGTCAACCAGGCGCTAGGCGCAGAATCACTCGCACAGTTCGTTATGCCTCTGCCAGAGTAGATGGCGGCACAATCGAGGAAGAAGAAGCCGGGTTTCGAGGCCTTTGCTCTGGAGGGAGATGCTGCGATCGGTGCTGTCGCACAGGAATGGTTGCAGCAGGGAGAACGGCCCGCAGTGTGATACGCCTGGAAGAGTTGCGCCAGTTCTACGCGGCGAGTGAGCAATGAGGGGGAAGTCTGGTTGCAGCAAAGTCCTGTTTGAGCCTGGCAGACCAGCTGAGACGGACACGTATTGTGTGGGACACGACCAAGCCCAACGGCCGGCCACGGCGCAAGCCCGATGGGCGTCGGACGCAGGAGACCGATGGCGCGCGGTACCTAAGGTGTGCTGTCCGGAGACACCGATAACACCGAAGAGAGCCGTTACTGGCGTTTCTTCCCCCACCAGCAGCCTGAGCAGTTACGTAAAAAGTTTATCTACGCTTCGCCCAAAGCAGAGGAATCGATTTGAGTACAACACCGATTGAACGCCGCCAGGTGCTGGCGAATCTGATCGAAGCGACCCCCTCCCCTCTGGGACAGTGGCTGCTCGCTTCCCCTTTGCTTGGATTTGTGCTGTGGGCCTGGGTTGATCTCTTCGCCCATTACAGCCCGGTGCCCTGGTACTGGCTGGATGCTCTGCTGGGGACATTGCTGTTCCTGGCCGCAGTGGTCCTCCCCTTTGGCTGGTTGGCCCACCGATTGGTGACCGCTGTCCCGCGCCTCTTCCAACAGGCCGGCTGGGACGTCCAGCCGCTGGAGCCTGTGAGCGAACAGGAACTCTATCTGGTGCGCTATCGTTTTCAGAGCCGACACCGTGCGCCACATTCCTGGTCCCGCCAGTGGCTGCGCGCAGCCCAGGGCTGGGTCTATATCGAAATTGTTGCCATCCTGCTGGGAGGTATCCTGGTGATTCCGCTTTTTTTCAGCGCAGTCGATTTTGGGTTTGGAAGGTAGCCCTATGCTGAAACGGCTGGCCTGGCAGATCTGTCTGGTCTGCACGCTGCTGGCGGTGACCTCGAACGAGCTCCATGCCATGGAAGAAGGGCCGCCCGACCCTGCACCCTGGGGAGGGTGGGTGGTGCGAGTCTCCTTCGCAGACGCGCAGGATCTGCAGCAACTGGCCGCGCGCTACGACGTCTGGCAGGTCGACCCGCAGACCCGTCAGGCCACCCTGTGGGTTACCCTGGCCCAGTGGCAGCGTCTGGTCGCCGAATCTCGTCGGGTCGTCGTAGATCCGCTCGCCACCGCCCAGGCCGCCTATGCCCAGGCTGCTGCCAGCCAGACAGCCATCCAGACAGCAGGAATTCCCGGCTACAGCTGTTATCGTACTGTCGAAGAGAGCTATGCCAGCTTGCAGGCGCTGGCCGAGCGCTCTCCAATGCTGGTCCGTGAGGTAAAGATCGGGGAAAGCTGGCAGTATGTGCGCAACACCGGCCAGCAGGGCTACGAACTGCGTGGGGTGGTGCTGACCAATCGGGCCAGGCCAGGCCCGAAGCCGGTCTTTCTGTTGATCGGTGCGATCCATGCCCGCGAATATACGACTGCTGAGACCGCCCTGCGCTTCGCCGAACGGCTGGTGCACAGCTACGGGGTAGACGCCGATGTCACCTGGCTGCTCGACCATGTCGAAGTCCATGTGATCCCACAGGCCAACCCTGATGGACGCAAGCGGGCCGAAGCAGGTCTGTGGTGGCGCAAGAATGTCAACAGGGACGCCTGTGGGGTTGACAGCGATTCTTACGGTTTTGGTGTCGATCTCAACCGCAACAGCAGCTTCAAATGGAACCAATGCACCAGTGACTTCTGTTCTAGCTCGGATCCGTGCGCGCTGACCTACCGTGGGCCCTTCCCGGCGTCTGAACCGGAGACACAGGCGCTGGAAAGCTATCTGAGAACGATTTTTCCTGACCGTCGTGGGGCAGGG
>JAPLGY010000518.1 GCA_026389955.1 Caldilinea sp.
TGGCAGACCATCAACATGTCCAGATGTTCTGCCAGGGTGTTGACGGTGAAGGGGCGGGTCGGGTTGGTCGAGGAGGGCAGGATATAAGGATAGCCGGCGATTTTGAGGATGTCAGGCGCGTGCCCGCCGCCAGCCCCTTCCGTGTGGTAGGTGTGAATGGCCCGCCCGGCGATGGCAGCGATCGTCTCTTCCACAAACCCAGCTTCGTTGAGGGTATCGGTGTGGATGGCCACCTGTACATCGTATTCGTCGGCGACCCGCAGACAGCAGTCGATCGTGGCCGGCGTCGTCCCCCAATCCTCGTGCAGTTTGAGACCGCAGGCCCCTGCCAGCAGCTGTTCGGCCAAGACCTCCGGTGTCCCGGCGTTGCCTTTTCCCAAAAAGCCAAAATTGACCGGCCACGCCTCCGCAGCCTGCAGCATGCGCGCCAGATTCCAGGCACCCGGCGTACAGGTCGTGGCATTGGTGCCTGTCGCCGGTCCGGTGCCCCCGCCCAGCATCGTGGTGATGCCGTTGGAGAGCGCCTCGTAGACCTGCTGGGGCGCAATAAAATGAATGTGACTGTCGATCGCGCCGGCCGTGACGATCAGATGCTCCCCGGCGATCACCTCGGTGCTGGCGCCTACCACCAGCTCCGGGTCCACCCCTGCCATCGTGTCCGGGGTCCCAGCTTTGCCCACTTTGACGATCCGGCCATCTTTGACCCCAATATCGCCTTTGACAATCCCCCAGTGGTCGAGGATCAAGGCATTGGTGATGACCAGGTCCAGCGACTGTTCGCGCAGCGCTCGGCTGCTCTGCCCCATTCCATCTCGGATGACTTTGCCCCCCCCAAACGTAATCTCGTCGCCATACTCTGTATAGTCGTGTTCGACTTCAACGATCAGATCGGTGTCGGCCAGCCGTACCCGATCCCCGCGGGTCGGCCCGTACAAACTGGCATAGGTCGAGCGAGCAATGTGGAGTGTCATGCAGGGCCTCCTGGCCCGAGAAGCGGACCGTTGACTTTGCCGTTGTGGCCATACACATGGCGTGCGCCAGCCAGCGCAACCAGCACCACTTCTTTGACTTCCCCGGGCTCAAACCGCACCGCTGTGCCCGCAGGAATGTTGAGCCGCGCCCCATAGGCTTTCGCACGGTCAAAGGCCAGGGCCGGGTTGACTTCGTAAAAATGAAAATGGCTGCCGACTTGAATCGGGCGATCCCCCGTGTTGGCCACCGAAACGACACACACGACACGCCCGGCATTGGCCAGGATCTCCCCACCCGCTTCTTCGACGAATACTTCTCCCGGTCTCATCCTTCCTCCCTGTTCTCCCGTCGGCGATCTCCCGAATGTTTACAGCCGGATCGGCTCGTGGACGGTGACCAACTTGGTGCCGTCCGGAAAAGTAGCTTCGACCTGAACCTCCTGAATCATCGCCGCCACCCCCTCCATGACATCCTCGGCACGCAACAGCGTCGCCCCGTAAACCATGCACTCGGCCACACTCCGCCCATCCCGGGCAGCCTCCAAAATCTCTGCGGTGATCACCGCCACCGCCTCCGGATAGTTCAATTTCAACCCGCGCGCCTGCCGTCGGCGGGCCAGGTCCGCCGCCACCACGATCAAAAGTTTTTCCTGCTCACGTTGGGTCAAATGCATAGATCCCCGCTGTTCAATAGATCTTTCTCGGCAATATCGCTTTTTCTGCGTAGAGCAATTCCTTGGCCAGCCTCCAAAACTGGGGCAGCCCGTCCAACAACTGCCGGCCATTCTGCCCCAGACCCTTCACCACCACCCCATGTGCGCTCAGTGTCGAAACTCCCCACCACACCCCTTCTGCCGAGCCGATCTGCTCGGCAAGCGCCGACAGGGCCCGCTCCACACGCTCCCATTGCACATCCCCTGCCCGGCAGACCAGCAGCGTTGCCATGTACCGGTAGGGCCCCAGCCGAGCCACAGACAGCAAAGGACGTCGCGCCGGCTCCAACAACACCCGCTCCACAGCAATGGGAAGCGGCCGCACAGCAGCTTCAGAGGCAACCAGCACCTCCCATTCCCAGCCGAAGGACTCGTAGCCAAAACACTCTCCGTGTGCCTCACGCCCTGGCGCCACCATCTCCCAGGCAAACAGCCCCGCATCCGGCCCCAGGACAAATTGCGTGCGCTGACGGTAGGCGGAACCCGCATAGGGGATCACAGGGTCGGGCAGGTATTCGAGCAACCCTCCAGCCCCCACGGCAAAGGTGTTCTCCTGCCACGCAATGCCCTGCCGCCTGCCATAGATGCGCGAAGCGCCGGTCGTGGTCAACTGTGCACGTGCGCCTGGCAACAGCTCGACTGCCATGCTCAACCTGTCTCCGCCCAGAATCCCCCCCGACAGATTGTGCAGGTGAACCAGCGCAGCCCCGTCTGGCAGCACAAAAGGACGCACAACCCGCAGCGGTGGGGTTTGCACAAGGGTGTCGACCACAGTCACCCGACGCATGTCCTGCGGGCCAGGGCGAAAACGCAGCCGCAACACTCCCTGCATCCCCCCCACCCCTGGATCGTTCACCGGTCCCCCGTTTTCAACTGATAAACAGACGTACAGCCAAGGCTGGATGGCGCATACTGGCAACTTCAACCAGAGGCACAAACATGGCGGGCCGCCCCTCTGCCGCCAAGACAATCTCCTCGATGCGTGGGTACAGCTGCCACTGGATCGCAGCGGCCTGCACCTGACCCAAAGGGGCCAGTTTCTGGCAGGCCGCCACCAACCCCGCCACCCACTGACGCAGACAGACAGCAGCCACCATGGATGGCTCTGCACCCAACCATCCACCAGCCAGACCAAAAACACAGCTGTGGTGCACCCCACCCCCCACCGCTTCTGTCCGCCCCAATAACCCGCTCAGGCTGGCATTCGCCTCCAGCGCACAGAGCAGATGCAGCAGACGCCCTCCCAGGCTGAGGCTCGCCTGCCGACTTTCGCGGGCCAGCTTCAAAGCCGAACATTCCTGGTTCAAGGCCACCCACTCGTCCACCAACGTGGCTGTCCCCCCCGCACGCAGCGCGCTCCCCAAGGCGTGCCCACGCCAACAGCAGACCGCCTCCAACTGGCCAGCCTCCACAAGATAGCCCTCCAAAAATTCGTACAGCCGGGCCGGGAGCAGCAACCCAGCGTCGACCAGCGTCTCCAGCCCATACGAATGCGCAGTGCCGCCGATCGGCAGCGCGCTGTCGGCCAGATGCACAAGACGCAGCCAGTTTGGGATCGACATTCTCTGCCCCCCTCTTTGAAAAACAGCCAAACGAGCAATGCCTCTCATTCTACCACAAGCCGCCGGTTGAAACCGGCGAGACACACTCTTTCCCAACGGCTCCCCCACCGCCGGTCGATAGTGCAAGCTCTGCCCAAAACACGAGCCACGGCGGCAATTGCCAATTCCATAAACGTCTCTGCCTGAGCAGTTACAGGAAAAAAAAGAGCAGTTGTGTACAATAAACCGTATGGCTGCCAAAATATTGAGCCGCTCGGACAGAACGGCTCATGCCCGCAGCGCCCGCACTGTCTGATTGTTGAAACCAACACCCGTCGAGGTTTTGTTTTATGTCAATTCAAAGCACTCCTCCTGACCTGCTGCTGTCTCGGTGGACTCGGTGGTCGTCCTGGGCTCAACGCCACAATGACTTTTGGCTGCTTCTCGCCACATTTGTCAGTTTTCGCCTGGGAGCGGTCTGGTTTTTCCGGCCAGGAGGCTATTTCCGCGACTACTCCGATCTGATTTTTTATCAAGCTCGCGCCGGCTGGCGCGAGTTTGGTTTCCTCCCCTATCGGGAGTACTGGTCAGAGTACCCGCCCCTGTTTGCCTGGTTCAGCGTCTGGATCGACACCCTTG